>JAQVWW010000306.1 GCA_028709505.1 Eubacteriales bacterium | reverse complement strand
TGGATAGGCGTCACGTTTGCCCGCTGCCATATGATATTGGCGGCCGACGCGCCGGCCCGGCAGCGCGCGCTGTGGCCGGCCTTTGCCGATATGCTAGCCCAGCTGGGCCTATCGTCGGCCGGCGATTTTGCCCGCCGCGCGCGGGAAGGCCTTGCCTACTTGCCCTATCTGCAGTCGGTAGCCGACGAGATTATGGCGCGTAATTCGGACATACGCGACGAATAGACGGCTATTTTGCCGGCGGATACGGCGTTTTCTCGTCGGTGCGGTTGACCAGATAATCGATGCTGGTGCCAAACAGGTCGGCCAGCTTGCACAGCACCGAAACCGGTATATTGAGGTTACCCAGCTCATAATCCGAATAGGTGGTCTGATGCAGCCGCAGGTACGCAGCCATCTGCGCCTGTGTCCAGTCTTGGTCTTTACGCAGGTTCCGGATTCTTTTGTACATGATACGCACCCCCTGGCCCATTATGGCGCAGGGGCGTATTCCCACCAGCTTTTAAGGTCTATTCCCTTAAAATAACAGTTGGTTTTTGATTCAATAGGGAGCAGAGATGTTTGTGAAGGCAAAAATACTTTCGCTGCGGCACGACCGGATACGCTGGGCAATCGTTAGGATCCGTGCAAAAGTCGCCGACGCCACAGAACTGGTCCAAAGTGCTAAAGAGCAAGTCACCCAGGCGGAAAACGCATTGGTACAAGCGCAGCTGCACCTGGAAGAACTCTATTTTATCATACAAAACCTACCGGTTTTCGCCGGAGCCCAAGAGAACGGTAATGCAAAAGAATAAACTCGTCAAGCTGGGACACGGTGTGCGCAGATCAGCCGCAGCCGCAGCGGCAGCGATAAACCCGACCGGATGCCGGCGCGCCGGCAAAAGGATGCGCGGCGTTGGCTTGCGGCATCGGCGATCCGCTGGAACTATTCTCGCCTAAAAAACAGAGAAAAGGCGCACACCCTTTTGACTGCCCCGATATCCGCACACAAAAACACCGCCGCCGGGAGTTTCCGGCAGCGGTGTTCTCTATTTCGGTGTCAGGCGTCTATTCCCGGATGGGCGTGGCGGCTTCGGTGCCCACCAGCTCCACAATATCATCCCAGGCCTTTTGCAGCGTGCCGCGCACGTTGGCGCCCACGCTTTCGTAGGTGGCGGCGTCATCCAGCACATAACCCACCGGCAGGATGCGGTAATCCCGCGGGCTGCTCTGGCGGTACATATACGTGGGCAGATAGTTCAGGTCTAAAAAGCGGGTCTGGCCGCTGGCCGGGTCTTTCTCAAAGCGCAGATACGTGATCATACCCAGCCGCGTGCTGGCCTCGGCCGACGGATTGCACAGGAAGTTGCCCATCGAGTAGATGACCGGGCCGGTGTAGGACGATCCATCGTCCCGCTCCACCGTCACCATCCGGATGGGCTGCAGCGCGTGCGGATGGTGCCCCAGTATGGCGTCGGCGCCGGCGGCCAATATCTGCCGGGCGCAGTCCTCGGTCTTGCTGCTGGGCTTCGTTGTGTATTCGGCTCCCCAATGGGCGCAGAACAGAACAATATCGGCGCCGGCAGCGCGGCAGCGCTGAATATCGTCACGGATGGCGCTGATGCGCAGCTTGCCGCTGTCGTTAAATAAAAAGTTCATTGCATAAGGCTCCACATCATCGGGCGCCGACGACGGCTTGATGTTGCTGCCGTAGGTATAGGCGACAATGCCCACCCGAACGCCGTTGGCCTCTACGATAAGCGGCGTCTCGCTCTCCTGGCGGCTGCGGGCGGTGCCGGTATGGGGCACGTTGGCGGCATCCATCTTGTCCAGCGTATTCTTAGCCCCCACCCACTGCTTATCAAAGCTATGGTTGTTGGCCGTGGTCAGCACGTCAAACCCGGCGTCCAACACCGCATCCAAATACTCATCGGGCGTATTAAAGCGCGGATAGCCACTGTAGCCGCCGTTTTCCTCGCCGGCCAGCGTCACCTCAAAGTTGCCTATGGTGATGTCGGCCCGCTCCAAAAAAGGCTTTACGTACCGAAAGAACGGTTTAAAGTCGTAGCCGCCATCTTGGTAAGCCGCTTTGTAATTACTCTCGTGGCACATCAAGTCCCCGGTCCCGGCGATGGTGATGATGGACGGCGTAGGCTGGGGTGTGGGCTCGGGCGTCGGTTCGGGCGTGGGTTCGGGCGTAACCTCGGGGGTGGGCTGTACTGTAGGCTGCGCCGTGGGCGTCGGCGCGGGCGTAGGCTGCACCTGCGCCGCACAGCCCGCGGCCAGCAGCACCGCCGCGGCAATGGCCAGCGCAAACCATAAGGCCTTCTTGTTCATAGGCGTTCTCCTTGGCTTTATTTTCCTTATCCATTATGACACATTCCGCGCCAAACCAAAAGCCCTTTTGCCGAGCACGTCAAAAGGGTAAGGCGGACGGGGCTGGTCGCATCCCTGTCGGGCTGCTGCTCGCCCATGCAGCCGGGGCTGGTCGCATGGGCGAGCAGCGCCGGTAAGGCGCGACCAGCCCCCTTTCCACTCATCCTCCATCACAATAGGCGTCCAAAGAGACTCGCGCCCCTTTGCAGGCGTGAGGGCGGCTTGCGGGCATTCCCGTCCGCCGGCCCATCCATATAAAAAATGGCGGAGACTTTCATCTCCGCCATTTCCATCCGTTTGCTTATTCTTCGAACTGCTCGATATCGATCATATCGCCGATGGAGTTCGTCACGTCCATGTCGGCGCCGGTCGAATACACGGCGCCGTTCTCGTTGACGGCGGGCGTGTAGTCCAGCTCGGGCTGGGCTTCGTCTTCGGCGGGCAGCGTATC
>JAQVWW010000008.1 GCA_028709505.1 Eubacteriales bacterium | reverse complement strand
GTCATCCTGCATTGCGAGCTGGACCTATACGGGCAAGTATTGGCCCTGTCCGAACGCAATGACGCCAACGCCGTCCACAGCCGGCAGACCATAACCGGCAACACGATGCAGTTCTGCCTGCACTTTGGCGAAGGCAACGCGGCCTGTGTGGAAAAAGCATACGACGCGCTCAAAACCGATGCCACTGTCCTCGTCCCGCTGGCGCCCTGCGCTTTTAGCCCGCTGATGGCAGCCCTAATCGACCCATACGGCGTCAGCTGGTGCCTGTTCGTATAAACGCGATGGCACGATCGCCGGCAGGGTTTTTTAGACGGTTTCACAAAGGCCCCCCCATCAAGAGGGAGCCTTGTTGCTGTGCCCGGCGTCAGCCCACCGCCGTGGGCGCCAAATAGCAAAAGGGCGGCATAGGCAGATTGCGCAGCACGGTAAAGAGCACCAGCGCCACCAAAAAAGCCCAACCCATCCAGGGTTTTAGCCCAATGGACGGCCGCCCGCGCAGACGGCGGGTGCCTTCCCAAACCAGCAGCACGCCGCCCAGCGGCAGCACCACGCTCAAGAACGGGTTCATCCGCCAAGCCGCGTAGAACTGCCCGTTGAGCGCGTGGTGCACCGCCCGGGTGATGCCGCACCCGGCGCAGTAATGGCCGGTATAGGTCAGCCATACGCAGTCAAAGGGCAGGTCATAGATAACCTGTGGGTATGCTTTGAGCACCCATAAAAACGATATTGCAGCGAAAACTGCGGCGGCACCCAGTGCAGCCGCAGCAATTTTACCTCTTTTAGTCACGGATGGTCTCTTAATAGAAGCTGCCGTATTCGCTCAGGCTGCTGATAATGCCGCTGGCCAGGCCGATGATCAGGCTCAGCACACCAAAGCCCAGGCTGACAAAGAACATGATCTTGGCGATTTTGGTCTTGCTCTCGCAGTCGGCCGCGTCGCCCTTGTTAAAGGCCGTCATGCCCAGTGCGGCAAACACGATACCGATGATGGACACGATGTTGGTGCAGCAGCACAGCACGGTGGATACGATGTTGAGGATCAGCCACAGCGTGGCTGGGTTGCTGCCCTTGTCGGCGGCGGTGCTGTCGACCGGCCCCGAGACGGGAGGTTGGGGCGCCGTATACACCGGGCCGGCATAGCTGCCGGTCTGCCCAGCAGAGACGTCTTCGCGCACCGGTGTGGAGGCTTCCTGGGACGGGATGTATTCCTGCGCCTGGGGCTGCTCAACGATCGGCTCAATAACCGGCTCAACGCTGGGTGCGGCGGCTTCGGGCATCGTCTGGCCACAATTCGCGCAGAATCGAGCCTGATCCTCGTTGGATGCGCCGCATTTGGTGCAATACTTCATATTGTTATCCTCCTTCACGTGATCAAGGCAATGCCTTACAGTGGATGATTCTGATATCATCATATCATATTGCTTTACAAAAAAAAATATCCGTATGAAAAGGTTTTCTATAAAATCCCAAATGATTCGCCGGTGTTACGAACAATCGATAGAAAACCACCCTTGACAAACCCGGTAAAAGGCAGTAAAATCTTAGAGCAGTTGGCCTTATGTGCCTGTAGCTCAGCTGGATAGAGTGACTGGCTACGAACCAGTAGGTCAGGGGTTCAAGTCCCTTCAGGCACGCCACGTCGCAATGGACTGCGCTTCGTTCGTTTTCGAGCGAAGCGCCGTTCTTTTTGCCCGAAAAGCTCACTGCTCTATCATTGCTCCTCTTCCGCAAAAAGTCACGGGCTGGCCGGCTAAGCGCTTGTAAACCAGCGCTTTTAACGCCGAGCAGCGCCCTACCGACTTTGTGCGGTGTGCCGCCTTGGGCGGCGCGCCGTCTAAGTGGTCAAACCTTTACAACAAAGCGTTTTGTACAGCAAAACGCTTTTTGTTTACCCTGCCACGCGTGCAGCGGCAAAAGGGTTTCGGAAAAACCCTTTTAAAAAGCGCGCCTTCCATCAAAGCCCTTTTGCGCTACGAAAGCGCCCCCTGCCCAAACGCGCGCCGCCGCCCCGCTTGGGCAAAAGGCGCTGCGGCTTTGCGGGCAGGCCGTTTTCGCATGCTTACATCGCGTCTTTATCATCTATATTTCCCAAGCATTGAAAAAGCCAACCCCCGCCTTGCCCTTTTTAAACGGCCGGTAAGGCATCCTTTGCAAGCGATGGCCGTGCGGGGCTCTATTAGGCGGCCTTGTTTTTTGTTTCCCCCGGTTGGGCGGGGGCGTGCACGGCCCGAAAGCCGCCGCGGCCTTATTCCATAAGTCCGTATTCCTTGCAGTTGCCGTAGGAGACGCGCAGCGAATCCAACGGGCTTAACGTATTCATCGTGTCCTGCTCCATAATGCCCCAGGTCAGTCCCACGTCGCAGCCGGCCTGCAGGCAGCCGCGGATGTTCACCACGCCGGAACCCACGGCGGTAAAGGCGTTGTGATAGGGTACGCCCCACGCGGTGCGCAGCGGCGCGTCCTGGAAATCCTTTAAATGCAGCGCGTCGATGCGCTCGGCCCAGTTGCGGATGACGCGCACCGGGTCCACGTTGGCCACGGCCACCCAGCCTACGTCCAGCAGAATCTGCAGATCCTCGGCGGCGCGCAGCAGCACCTCGAAGGCGGTCAGGCCGTTGAATACGCTTAGGAACTCCGGCGAGTGGTTATGATAGCGCAACACCAGACCCTCGCTTTTCAGCTGCGTGGCGGCTTTGGCCAGCACTTCCACGTCGTGCATGAAATCCTCGTAGGTAACATGAATGTTGTGATTGCCCTTTAGGATGCAACTGCCGTATACGCTGACACGGTCCACACCCAGATCCCGTGCGGCCTTGACCGCCGGCGCGATGCCGTCTGTTTCCAAAACCTCGATAGACGTCGCGGAAGTTAGCGGTTCCAGGCCCAGATCGCGCAGACGCTTGATGTTATCCAGCCCACCTGGGGCCTGGAGCAGTCCGCCGGCGCTTTCGACGCCCTGATAGCCCAGTTCCGCCAGAACCTTTAAATTGTCCCAATACGCGGGATCGTCCTGCTTCAGGTAACCGATGAAAGCGCCCTTCATTTTAGCCATGATTGTGCCTTCCTTTCAGCCGTTATATTTATGAAAGATATGCCGTGCCCGGCAAGGCAGAGCACACCGCCCATAGACGCCCGTTTTATAAAGTAAAAAGGTTCTCAAGTGATAGGTTCAGTTTAGGCCATAAAATGGAACCTGTCAACGCATTCGCCGACAAAGAACAGGATCCGCACACGGGAAACGCACACATTTTTTCTTTTGTTTCTCACCTTGCGGCGGGGCCAAAGGCGGGGGCTCTTTACGCCCCGGCGCCGATAAAAAACGAATTTTTACGGCGGGCGCCGGCGGTAAAAATCCGGCATGGCTCGCGTCCTATGAGTTCCAATAAAATTTTCTTTCAAAATTTTCTCTTTTTGTTTGCCGACAAAGCGACTGCGGTATACTATAAATAAAGATTGCCGGTGTAAGTTTTCTGGGAGGGTACCGTCCTCACCCAAATGGGTTATCTAAGCGGATATTTTGTCTTATTTTATTATATTTTTTAACAAAAGCGATTATTCTGCCGACGCTTATTGACTGTCGTGTTATGCCATGCTAGCATGTTGCCATCACGAAGGACTTCGCTACCAACGAAAGGAGAAGCCCATAAAAAATCGTTGAAGATGTTTTCTCTTCTGCTGACACTGGCGCTGGTGAGTATGACTTTTGTTTCACCGGTTCTCGCTCATCCCGATGAAGATAGGGTGTCTGTTGAAGGAGCCGCAGCAGAAGTCGAGCCAATGGTCGTTCTTTGCAGCTGCGGCGGCGCGCTGCGCACGCTATACGGTGATTGGATGTGGATTGGCCCTTGGGGGAACGCCCGCGCCTGCACGCATGGAAGGCAGTATGAAATGCAGGTACGGGAAGAGCGAATGACATACACCCTGTGCGATGGATGCGGTGCCATGGTATCGTTGGGGACACAGGTCGCAACTTGTGGTATTGCTTCCCTAGATAAGCCGATACCTGCATAGGGAATGAGAAAGACAACCGTATGAGGAGGACTTTTATGACAAAGCCTCTGCTGCTCCCGCTGGCGCTGTGTGTCGCTATCCTCCTGCCGGTAAGCGGCTGTGCGCCCGCCGCGTCTATCCAGACGCCGGCGCCGAAGAACAGTACCGCGCCGTCCGCCACGGCGCCTGCCGCTACTGCCACGCCGGCGGTCGCCGGCGAAAACGATGTGTCCGCCACTACCGGCCAGGCAACGATGCCCGACTGGCGAAGGTTGGCCATCGCCGAAGCACAAAAGCAGCTGGCCGGGCGGCGGGTGGCTTATGACCAGCGGTTTGACTTTGTTTACCGCGACGTTGTCTGCGCATATTTCCCCGGCTACCGGCCTTTTACCTCTTTGGCCGACGCCCGGACACTCTTCCCTTATGCAAGCTTCCCCGAAGATGTGCAGGGCTATCGCCTGGCACAGGCCGAACTGCGCAGCGAACTCTATCACGAGGACGGCATCACCACGCTGCAATCCAGCCCGCATATCGGCGAGATTTACGCCGCCGGGTCGGCCGAACCCGTATACACCGCCCGGCTGACCTACGAAAAAGATCAGGCGCAACTGATTATTACCTATCACGCCGACGCGCCGGGCGACAGCATTGAACTGTTCGCGCAGTCCGGCTATCGCTGCGTGGCCAAAGAGAGTGACCCGGTGCAGCAGGGTAAGTACTACCTGTGTACCGTGCTCACCGATGCTCCGGGATACTTTGAAGTCAGCTGGATGGAGCATAGCGACCTGATACAAGACATGCAAATGGTAGGAAAGACGCCGGAACAGCTCAAAACCGACTTGGCCGGCATTGCCTTTGCCGATTTCGCGTTTTCCTCGTAACCGGCAGTGCCCCAACAAAGCATGCGCATGGTATAGCAGCCCCCTCACCCAACGGCCTACCGGCTTTTGGGTGAGGCTTTTTTTATTGGGCCAACCAATTCCGCAAAGCCTGCACCGCACATAATTTTACCACCCGCCGCAGCCGTTGCCAGCCCATCATCGCAGCGCCCAGCGGTACCCCAAATTCATGGCAAGGTTGTAAAACCAATGCGTGCGCGACACGCGCATGCGCCGGATAAACGACGCCAACGAATAGAACTGCCGGCGAAAGCGCAGATAACCGGCGTACAGCTCGTCGGGGGTCATGTGCCGGGGCTGAAACGCCACGTGGGTTTTGCCGTTGTAATGGGTCCAGTCGCGCGTCAGCAGCCGGCCCTCCCGCTGCATCTGATGGTACACCGGCGTCTGGGGCAGCGGCGTTAAAATGCTGACGGTGACGCCGTCTATGCCCAGCCGTTCACAGCCGCGCAACGTCTGCTGGAAAATATCCGGCGTGTCGTCGTCAAAGCCGAATATGATGCCGGCCTGCACCATGATGCCGTGGCGGTGCAGGGCCTGTACGATGGCCTCGTAACCGGCAATGCGGTTGATGCCCTTGCCGGCGTGGTCCAGCGACGCCTGGCTGAACGACTCCAGCCCCACAAACAGGTACAGGCAGCCGGCGGCCCGGGCGGCGGCCAGCAGCTGCTCGTCGGCGCAGCTCTCCAGCGTCACCTGGGCGGCCCACCGCTTCTTCAGCGGCGCCAGCCCTTTCATCAGCGTCAGCGCGTAGGCCTTGTCGGCAAAAAAGTTGTCGTCCCAGAACACAAAGTGCCGGGCGGGCAGCGCGCGCACGTCGCGCAGCACTTCCTGTGCCGGCCGGGTACGGAAGCAATCGTGATAGATTTGCTTCAGGTTGCAGTACGTGCAGTGGTGCGGGCAGCCCCGCGTGGCAAAGACGGCGCCCTTCATCAAAAAGAAGCGGCGTTTGATCAGATCCCAGCGGGGGGTGGGTAAATTGCGCAGCGACGGCGGGCTATCCGCCTGGTACCGCGCGCGCGCCTGCCCGGCGTCAAAATCCCGCAGAAACTGTGGCCACGTGTCCTCGCTTTCGCCCAGCAGCAGATAATCGCAGTGCTGCGCCGCCTCGTCGCTCAGCAGCGTGGCGTGGGGACCGCCCAGCACCACCTTGGCGCCGGCAGCGCGAAAGGCGGCGCTGATGCGGTAGCAGTGGGGCGCGTTGGGCGTATTGACCGTCATCGCCACCAAATCAAACTGCCGGCGATAGGGAATTCTCTGATTGTATTCGTCCACCAGCGTAACGGCATACCGGCTCTCGTCGACAAACGCCGCCAGATACGGCATTGTGATCTGGCAAAAGTTGTTCAGCTGCCGGCGGCGAAAGCGGTTGATCTCGCGGTTTTCGGGCTGTATCAGCAGAATGCGTTTTTTCATGATGCTCCTTTTTTAGGCGGCTTGCCCGCCGGTTTGGGCGTAAAAAGGGTACAAAAAGCAGCAACCCGCCGCGGCCACCGGGCTGCTGCTTTGCCATGCTTTATAAGAATATAGCGCAAAAAATCGGCTACTCCCGGCGCCACTCCAGAATGTCGCCGGGCTGGCAATCCAGCGCCCGGCAAATTTTATCCAGCGTGTCCACGCGGATGGCCTTGGCTTTTCCGTTTTTCAAAATGGATAGGTTGGCCAGCGTAATGCCCACGCTTTGGGCCAGCTCGGTGACGCTCATCTTACGCCGGGCCAGCATGACGTCGATGTTGATGATGATCATACAGCACCCCCTAGATGGTCAGATCGTTCTCTTCGCGCAGCTGGGCACCCTTGTATACCAGATGGGACAGCGCCGCCGCCGCCACCGATAGGGCGATGCCGGCAAACACGAACAGGAACGACAGCAAAAACACGCCGGGATGCGTCATGCTCAGCAGCAGAAACACCACGTTACCCACAAAAAAGAAAGCGGCGTCGGCCGCCGCCAGTATGGCCACCAGCTTTAAGCGCCGGGCGTTGGCCGGGCAAAAGGAGTTGTCGCTGCCGATTTCACCGGCCATCCGCCAGACGACCACCAGCGCGATATAGCAAGGCACCGCGGTGATCCATAAAAATAGCAGCCACGGCCACAGGCAGTAGGCAAATTCCGGATAGATTGCGGCGGTATCCTTGCCAATCATCGGAAAGACACCCAGATAGATGACCAGGCCGCACAGTGCGCAGCCGACGACGACGGCCTTAAGCCACAGGGACAGCTTGCGTTGATTCATGATGATTCCTCCTTATGTCGTCCTGGCTTTATTATACGCGGTCTTTTAGAAATTACAATAATTATTTATCGTCTTTCAATAAAAATTTACCTTTTTGAAATAACTTTCTGCCAAAATCAAAACCGTTTAGCATCTACGCGCTTTTGCGTGCATAGCCGCCGGCGCAGGCGGCACACTATGCATAACGGCAGCCTTTCCAGCAGGAGGTAAGGCGGCGCAGTGACCGATGCCAAACCCAGGCCTGCATGCCCTTGGGCCAACCAAAAGGCAGCGTGCCCGGCTGCTTCCCGCGCCTGATACGCCGCCGCCCTTACTCGCCGGCCACTCCCGCCTGTTTTTGCGCCGCAAATCGCCGCAGTCCTAACGTCCCGCCCGGCGCATCCCACCCAACCCCGATAGCGGCGATGCCGTCTACCCCGCACTTACCTGCCCGGCCAATCCGGCGCGTTTCGATAGCCGCACGATGTTTCGTTCCCTCGCGCTACTTTCCTCCGCCGCCCCATCCGTATCAT
The DNA here is from genome assembly GCA_028709505.1 of Eubacteriales bacterium. Classification (GTDB taxonomy): domain Bacteria; phylum Bacillota; class Clostridia; order Christensenellales; family UMGS416; genus STF2-111. The sequence goes on along the minus strand of JAQVWW010000008.1, from coordinate 4,037 downwards.
CCCGGGGCTCACCGCCCCGGGGCACGGCCCGCATCGCCGTGTTTTCCGCGCCCAAGGCGCCGGCCTTTCCTTGCTTTCTCGATAGATCAGCGGTATACTGCACAAGGAAAGAAACACCACATAAGGAGGCACTCCCCGCCATGTTTGACCACATGATAGCCACGCTCAAAGCGCACCCCAAAAAGCTCATATTTACCGAGGGCACCGACCCACGCATCCTGGAAGCCGCCAGCCGGCTGGCCGCCCAGCATATTCTGACGCCCATTTTGTTGGGCGATCCCGCCGCCATCGACGACGCCGCCGGCTGCGGCGGCTGGTCTATGGACGGCATTGTGAAAATTGATCCGGCCACCTATGCCGGCAAAGAGGCCATGGTGGAGCAGCTGGTGCAGCTGCGCAAGGGCAAGATGGACGAGGAAGCCTGCCGCGCGGCGCTGAACAAGGCCAACTATTTTGGCACGATGCTGGTCAAGATGGGCCAGGCCCACGGCCTGCTGGGCGGCGCCACGTACTCCACCGCCGATACGGTGCGCCCGGCGCTGCAGATCATCAAGACCAAGCCGGGCAATAAGGTAGTTTCCAGCAGCTTTATTTTGCAGCGCGATACGCCCCAGGGCCCCGAGCGCTACGTGATGGCAGACTGCGCCATCAACATCGACCCCAGCGACGACGACCTGGTAGAAATTGCCGTCGAGACGGCCAAAACCGCCCGCATTTTTTCGGTGGAGCCGCGCGTGGCCCTGCTGTCCTACAGTACGCTGGGCTCGGGCAAGGGCGAAATGGTGGATAAAGTGCGCAGCGCTGTCGAAAAGCTCAAGGCCCGCCAGCCGGACTTCCCGGTGGACGGTGAGTTGCAGTTCGACGCGGCCTTTTCGCCGGCGGTGGCCCAGACCAAGGCCAAGGATTCGCCGGTGGCCGGTCGGGCTAATACCTTTATCTTTCCCGACATCAACGCCGGCAATATTGGCTACAAGATTGCCCAGCGCTTGGGCGGCTTCGAGGCGTTCGGCCCCATTCTGCAGGGTCTAAACGCGCCCATCAACGATCTGTCCCGCGGCTGCAACGCCGACGAAGTCTACAAGATGGCGCTGATTACCGCCGCCCAGGGCGAGTAGCCCGGCATAGGCCGCCGGCTGCCCCCTTTGATTTGTTAAAATGCTTCTTTCGGCGGGCACGTCGGGGCACCGGTGCGCTCCTTTTGCCGGCCGGGAACCTCGGGCGGGCCTTGCCCGTCCGTCTTTCTAAGGAAAAGTGCACCGAAGCGAAAAAGAATTGGCTTGACGATATGCATTCGGGTTTTTATACTATAATGTGGATAAAGTTTGGTCGATGGAAAATGCGGGGAGCTTTCTCCTTGAGAAAAGGACAACTTACCATGCAGCGGGTGGGAAATTTTTGCCGGATGGCGCTGACCATCGCCATCTGTGCGCTTAGCCTCGTGGCCAGAAACCGTCTGGCGCAGTGTAGCGATATACTGCCCCGGCACGGTGCCGGCGAGATTGCGGGCTATGAGCTGATCACCGCGCCGGCGGTGGTTTTCTGCGCGTTGGGCCGTGAGCCCGACGGGCACGAAGATCCGGTGGCGCTGCATCCGTACAGTTGGCTGGCCGTTGCGGCGGATTTGGATCGTCTGTTCTTGTTTCGCTGGTCTATCCTGCTGTTGTGCCGCGCCGTCTGCTCTGTTTTTCCGCCGCTGGCCGGCAACCACGGTGCGCACGCGCCCCCTTTTTCAAACTGCCTGGCTTTGAACTAATATGAGGAGGAGTTTCTATGACTGACATTTGGGTATATGTTGCATTGGGCATATCCGCCCTGTCCTACGTCGTGGCCGCCTATTTTTACCAATGGGTAAAAAAGCTGCCCACCGCCAACTCCAAGCTGGATGAAGTGGGTTCACTCATCCGCCAGGGCGCCTTTACATTCTTAAAGCGCGAATATCGCATCCTGAGCATTTTCACGCTATGCGTGGCCGCCATCATGTTTGTGCTATTTCCGTCGCCGATTTGGAGCGACAACGTCAACCTGCTGAGCAACCTGTCCATGGTCGGCGCTTACATTTTTGGCACGGTGCTGTCGGCTCTGGCCGGCTATGTGGGCATTTCCATCGCCACCATCGCCAACCTGAAAGCGGCTTCGGCGGCGCGTGAAAGTATCCAGAAGTCCTTTATGGCGGGCTTCCGCGGCGGCGCCGTCATGGGCATGGCCGTGGTGGGCACGTCGCTGGCCGGCATGGCCATCATCTACCTGCTCTCGCGTGATTCCAACGTCACGATGGCCTTCAGCTTCGGCGCCAGCTCGCTGGCTCTGTTCGCCAAGGCCGGCGGCGGCATTTTCACCAAGACCGCCGACATCGCCGCCGACCTGACCGGCAAGGTAGAGCTGGGTATCCCCGAGGACGACCCGCGCAACCCCGCCGTCATCGCCGACAACGTGGGCGACAACGTAGGCGACGTGGCCGGCATGGGCGCCGACCTTTTCGACTCCAACGTAGCCGCCATGGCCGCCACGATGATCATCGCGATGGCGCTGGGCGAAATCTCCTTTATGTTCTGCCTGACCAGCCTGGGCCTTCTGGCCTCCATCATCGGCGTGCTGCTGGCCCGCATGGGCAAGAACGGCAACCCGTCCCGTGCGCTCAACGGCGGCACGTACATCACCTGCGGCATCTTTGCCGTGCTGACGTTTATCGCCAGCCTGGTAGGCGCCTACGACCTGCGCATGTGGGGCGCGGCGATGGTGGGCATGGTGGCCGGCGTCATCATCGGCCTTACATCGGATTTCTTTACCGGCGACGACAAAAAGCCTGTGGCCAAGGTGGCCGAAGCCTGTCAAAGCGGCCCGGCGTTCACCATCCTTACCGGCTTCTCCTACGGCCTGCTTTCGGCGCTGCCGGCGCTGGTGGGCATCGGTCTGGCCGCCCTCATCTCGTATAAGCTGTGCGCGCCGCTGGGCGAAGGCTATGCCATGCTGGGCATCTCCTTTTCGGCCATCGGCATGCTGTCCATAGTAGGCATGATCATTTCCAACGACGCCTACGGGCCCATCGTTGACAACGCCCGCGGCATAGCCGAGATGGCCGGCCTGGGCGATAAGGTGCTGGAAATCACCGACGAGCTGGACGCCGCCGGCAACACGGCCAAGGCCATCACCAAGGGCTTCTCCATCGGCGCCGCCGGCCTTACCGTCATCGCGCTGTTGGGCGCTTTCCAGGAAGTGGTGGCAGCCGCCGGTACGCGCATTGTCTTCGATCTGATGGATCCGCTGGTTTTCTTTGGCATGCTGGTGGGCTCGGCCATTCCCGCCGTGTTCTCGGCCATGTTGATGACCGGCGTCAGCCGCAACTCGCAGCTGCTGGTTAGCGAAATTCACCGTCAGTTCTCCACCATCCCCGGCCTGCGGGAAGGCCACGCCACCCCGGACTATGCCCGTTGCATCGACATTGCCACCGTGGGCTCCATCCGTGAGCTTATCCCGGCCGGCCTTACCGCCATTCTGGCCACTCTCGCCGTGGGCTTTATCGGCGGCGTGCAGGCGGTGGGCGGCTATCTGACCGGCAATATCGTCTCGGGCCTGCTGCTGGCGCTGGTAATGAGCAACGCCGGCGGCCTGTGGGACAACGCCAAGAAGTTTATCGAAGCCGGCAACTATGGCGGCAAGGGCAGCGATGCCCACAAGGCGGCGGTCATCGGTGACACCGTGGGCGACCCCTTCAAGGACACCGCCGGCCCGTCCATCAACACGCAGATCACAGTGGTCTCGCTGGTGGCTTCGCTGTCGGCAGTGCTGTTCCTGACCTACTCGCTGTTTTAAACCGCAGCCAAACGACGGCGGCCCCTTGCGGGGCCGCCGTTTTTATTTGCCAGAGGTGCTTTGTTGGCAGACGCCGTCTGCCGTCCTGCGCGCAACGGGCAGCCTGCCGTGTACCCTCCCACGGGTGGGCGGATGCCAAACGGGAAGACGCTTGCGCGTTTTAGGCCGGCCCGGTGGCCACCGGTTTGCTTTGTAACGTTTTTTCAAGGCGCCGCCTGCCGTCCTGC
>JAQVWW010000305.1 GCA_028709505.1 Eubacteriales bacterium | reverse complement strand
TTAATATCGCCGATGAGCTGTTTGAGGCCCGCGGCGAGCGTGACGCGCTGATCACGGCCAATTCGATTCAGCCTGCGCCGGGCGAAGGCGACTATGCGCAGATCTCGCTGCTGAACAACATCACCCACATCAAGGACGTCAAAAAAGGGTGAAAAAACCTACGGCTACAGGGCAGTTCGCTTTTGCGCTGCCCTTTTTCATTGCGCGGGGGTGCCCCGCGGGAGGAACATGAATCAAAAGACGCTGAATATATTGGAATTTCACAAGGTGCGCGCGTGGCTGGCCGATGAATGCCATTCCATCATGGGGCAGGAGAAGGCGCTTGCGCTGACGCCATCGGTAAACCCGCTGGACGTCGCCGCCTGGCAGGCCGAGACGCTGGAGGGCGTCGACTACGTCACCCACGCCGGCGGCGCGCCGCAGCACGGCTTTTCGGATATCCGCACCGAAATCAACAAGGTGCGCATCGGCGCCACACTGCAGTGCGCCGAGCTTTTGAAGGTGTCGGCGGTGCTGCGTACGGCGCGCACGCTGCGCGAGGCGCTGCTCAAGGGCGACACGCAGGCCGGGCAGACGATGCAGGAGCTGGCCGGTCAGCTGGTGGTGCTGCGCAACGTCGAAAACGACATCGAGCGCTGCATCGAGAACGACGAGCGGGTGGCCGACGCCGCGTCGGTGCAGCTTAGCACCATCCGCCGGCGCATGGCAAGCTGCCATCAGCGCATCAAAGAGCAGATGGAGAGCATCATCCGCTCGGCCCAGTACCGGGATATCCTGATGGATTCCATCATTACGATGCGCGCCGGCCGGTACGTGGTGCCGGTCAAGCAGGAGTATAAGAACCGCCTGCCCGGCCTCGTGCACGATCAATCGGGCAGCGGCGCCACCGTGTTCATCGAGCCGATGGCGGCGGTCAACGCCAACAACGAGCTGCGCCAGCTGGAAGCCGACGAGCTGGAGGAAGTGCAGCGGGTATTGCGCACGCTCAGCGCCGCGCTGCACCCGTACGTGCAGCAGATGCAGTGGACGCTGGAGGCGCTGACGCAGCTGGACTTTATCTTTGCCAAAGCGGCGTTATCCCGCCGGCTCAACGCCGTGCCGCCGGTATTAAACCGCCAGGGCCGGCTGGTCATCAACGCCGACCGCCACCCGATGATAGACGCCAAGGTTGTGGTACCCATCTCGCTGACATTGGGCGGCGATTTTAAAACGCTGCTCATCACCGGCCCCAATACCGGCGGCAAGACCGTGACGCTAAAGACCGCCGGCTTGTTCGCCATGATGTGCCAGGCCGGGCTTCATTTGCCCGCCGAGGAAGGCACGACGCTGCCCATCTACGACGGCGTCTATGCCGACATCGGCGACGAGCAGAGCATTGAACAGAGCCTGTCGACGTTCTCGTCGCACATGACCAGCATCGTCGACATTCTGCAGCAAGCCAGCAGCCGCTCGCTGGTGCTGCTGGACGAGCTGGGCGCCGGCACCGACCCCCATGAAGGCGCGGCGCTGGCGGTGGCCATCATCGAGCGGCTTAAAAGCCGCGGCTGCTGCACGCTGGCCACCACGCACTACAGCGAGCTGAAGGCGTATGCCTTAAGTACGCCCGACGTCGAGAATGCGTCGATGGAGTTTAACGTGGAGACGCTACGGCCCACGTACCGGCTTACGATGGGAATACCGGGGAAATCCAACGCGTTTGAGATATCTAAACGTTTAGGGTTGCCCGAAGACGTCATTGAAAATGCCCGCCGGCAGATGGCCCAGGGCGTGGCGCGCTTTGAGGACGTGCTGCAGAGCGCCGAGTATCACAAGGAGGTGGCCCGGCGCGAGCGCGAAGAGGCCGAAGCCCTCAACCGCGAGATACAGACTTTGCACGGCCGTATCGACGCCGAAAAGGTGCGCCTGGAAAAACAGCGCCAGAGCGTGCTGGACGACGCCCGCGCCCAGGCCCAAAAGCTGCTGGACGGCGCCCGGCACCAAAGCGAAGAGGTCATCCGCTCGCTGAAGGATTTAAAGAAGATCAAAGGCGACAGCCGCGATGTGGACCGGGGCATTCAGCAGGCCCGGGATGCCATCCGCGATGCCCAACGCGCCATGCAGGAACCCCGGGAGGACGAGCAGCGCGACGCGCCGACCGATTTGCAGGCCGGCGAGACGGTGGTGCTGCGCGATTCGCAGCTGCCGGCCACGGTGCTGACACCGCCCGACGACAGGGGCAATATCACCGTGCAGGCCGGTATTATGAAGCTTAACACCAACATCGCCAACGTCAGCCGCGGCGGCGGCGCGCAGCAAAAGGAAGCGCGCCGTGCCGCCCGCGAGTTTGTCGTGCGCCAGATAGCCACCGAGCTGGACATCCGCGGCATGAACGGCGAAGAGGGCATGATGGAGGTGGACCGCTACCTGGACGAGGCCTTCCGCGCCGGCCGTACCGAAGTCAGCATCATCCACGGCAAAGGCACCGGCCGGTTGCGCGAGATTGTCCACGAGAGCCTGCGACACCATCCCCATGTCAAAAAATTCCGTTTGGGCGCCTTTGGCGAAGGCGAGATGGGCGTGACGGTGGTGGAACTGAAATGAAGATGGTCAGCGCCTGCCTGGCGGGATATCCGTGCCGGTACGACGGCAACAGCAAGCCGCTGCCCGATATGGTGGCGGGGGTGCGCGCCGGAGAACTGCTGCCCGTCTGCCCCGAGGCGCTGGGTGGCCTGCCTTGCCCGCGGCCGCCCGCTGAAATCGTGGGCGGCACAGGCGCCGACGTGCTGGACGGCAAAGCGCGGGTGGTATCCGCCGACGGCGCCGACGTCACCGAAGCCTTTATA
>JAQVWW010000304.1 GCA_028709505.1 Eubacteriales bacterium | reverse complement strand
GCGATGCAGCACGTAGCGTTACGAACTCATATATTATAGCATCATCCAACAGCTCTTCCTATGTAAATATTCATAGAAAAGGTGATATCTTTGTCTGAAAATGTCATTTCTGACGGCGCATTTTCGGCCAGCGGCGTCATCCGCATCAGGTGCTGCGCCGCCTCGGCGTCGGCCACCGGCAGCGTATACTCCAGCCGCGTTTCGTCCACCAGCGCAAACGCCTGGCAGAACCGGGCGCGTACGTCGGCCTCGTCGGCGTAGGTTTTGTCCAGCGCCCGGCGTATCTGGCGCAGGTGGCGCGGCGTGGGCGCCGCCTTGATAAGCAGCGCGCCGCGCTTCATTACGCGGGCAAACTCCCGGTAGCGGGCCGGCGACAGGATATTGAGCACCGCGTCGGCGCAGCCGTCGGCAAAGGGCAGCGCCGCCAGGTCGCCCTGGATAAAGCACGTGTTTTCACGGGCCGCCGACGCGGCCTTTTTGATGCCGGTCGCGCTGATGTCCACGCCGGCTATGCGCAATGCCGGCCGGCCGGCCGCCCAAGCCGCCGCCGGCGATCCTTCGCCGCAGCCCAAATCCAGCGCCAGGCCGTCCTGGGGCAGCCACCGCATAACAGCCTGTATCAGCGCGTCGAAATAGCCGTGGGCAAATACCCATCTGCGGCTGTCGAACAGCTGCGCGTCGTAACCGGCAGCCAGATGCCGCCCGTAATCCCGCAATAAGCATATTGTACCCGCCTTGCTTAAGTCAAACCGGTGCCCCCGCAAACAGGTCAGGCCGCCGGCGTCGGCGGCCATACCCTGGCGGCAGATAGGACACGCAAACGCGGCCTGCTGTTGCATCAGCAGCCGCGCCGCGTACTCCTTTTTGGTCTTGCTTGCCTGCATGAGCCTCCTTTAGTCGCGCAACAGCACCCGCGGGCAGTAGACTTGCGCCCGGCGCACCGCTTCGGCCAGCACGGCGGCGCTGTGGGGCGCCCGCGCCACGCGCGCGGCGTCGTCGGCACGGAATGTGTCCGGCGGGCGATACGCCTGCACGGCGTAAGCCGGCAGCGGCGCGTTGTCGCGGGCGATGCGCTCGATATCTTCGACGGTAAGCTCCGGCACAAACGTGGTGCGGGCCTCCCAGTCCACGCCGCTTTGCCGCAAAATATCCAGCGTCTCGCGCACAGCATCGCCATCGGCGCGGCAGATCTGCCGGTACTTCTCCCAGGGCGCTTTGATATCCACGGCCACATAGTCCAATAAGCCTTCGTCCAGCAGCGCACGTACCACGCCGGGGAAAGCGCCGTTGGTATCCAGCTTGGTGCGGTAGCCCAGCGCGCGGATCTCGCGCAGCAGCTGGGGCAGGCCGCGCTGCAGGCAGGGCTCGCCGCCGCTTATCACAACGGCCTCCAGCAGCCCCGCCCGCTTGCGCAGGTGCGCCCACACGTCCTCCATCGGCACCGCCGGCGGCTGAGCGCCCAGGATGTGCCGGTTGTGGCAATAGTAGCAGTCAAAATTGCATCCCGGCGTAAAAATCACAGCGGCCAGCGTGCCGGGATAGTCCACCAAAGACTGTTTCAAATATCCGGCAATCTGCATATTTTTCTACCGCCCGGTCAGTTGGGCCTCGTCAATGACGTACTTGACGCGGTCTTTGTATTCCTGCTGCTTGCCCTTGTTGTAGTTCTTTACCGGGCGCAGATAGCCGGTCACCCGCGACCATACCTCGGTCTCGGCGCCGCATTGCGGGCAGCTGAAGTGCTCGCCGGCGATATAGCCGTGGCTGCCGCACACCGAAAACGTGGGCGTCAGCGAGATATACGGCAGCTTATAGTTGGTGAATATCTTGCGGATAAGCTTTTTGGCCACGTCCACGTCGCGGATGCGCTCGCCCAGGTATAGGTGCAGCACCGTGCCGCCGGTGTACATGCTCTGCAGCTCGTCCTGCAAATCCAGCGTTTCAAAGATATCCTGCGTATATCCCACCGGCAGCAGCGTCGAGTTGGTATAGTAAGGCGCGTCGGCGGTGCCGGCGGCGATGATATCGGGATAGCGCTTGCGGTCGGCCAGCGCCAGCCGGTAGCTGGTGCCCTCGGCCGGCGACGCTTCGAGGTTGTAGAAGTTGCCGGTCTCCTCTTGAATTTCCACCAACAGGCCGCGCAGATAATCCATAATCTCAACGGCCGTCTGCTGACCCTCGGGCGTGGTCAGGTCCTTGCCGATGAAGTTCATCAGCGCCTCGTTCATGCCCACGATGCCAATGGTGTTAAAGTGGTTGTACCAATATTTGCCGGTGCGGGCCTTGACGTCGCGCAGGTAGTGCGCCGCATAGGGGTAAAGCCCCTTATCGGTCTGGTCTTCCACCACTTTACGCTTGATCTCCAGCGACGTCTTTCCAATCTGCACCATGTTCCACAGCCGGGATTTAAACTCGGCCATGCTCTTGCTGATATAGCCGATGCGGGGCAGGTTGATGGTGAACACGCCGATGGAACCGGTCGTCGGGTTGGAGCCGAACAGGCCGCCGCCGCGTTTGCGCAGCTCCTTCGTGTTCAGCCGCAGCCGGCAGCACATGGACAGCGCGTCCTCGGGCGATAGATCTGAATTGATGTAGTTGGAGAAGTACGGAATGCCATACTTGCAGGCGATGGTCATAAAGTCGGTGACCACCGGAGAATCCCAGTCAAAGTCCGCCGTCACGTTGATGGTGGGGATGGGGAACGTAAACACGCGCCCCTTGGCGTCGCCCTCCATCATCACCTCGCAGAAGGCGTGGTTCAGGATGTCCATCTCGGGCTGGTAATCGCCGTAGGCGCTGTCCTGATATTCTCCGCCCAAGATGACCGGC
>JAQVWW010000303.1 GCA_028709505.1 Eubacteriales bacterium | reverse complement strand
CCGCTGATGCCCTTCGTCACCGAGGCCATCTGGCAGCACCTGCCCACCGATGAAGAGACCATCATGCGCGCCAGCTGGCCCGATGCCGGCGAAATCCCCGCCTTCGATACCGAATCCCGGCAGATGGATCAGGTTATCGAGGCCATCCGCGCCGTGCGCAACGTCCGCGCCGATCTGAAGGTGCCCGCCTCCACCAAGACCCGCCTGCTGGTGGCGGCCGGCGACGAAGCCGTGCGCTTCCTGCCGTCCTTCTACCGCTACATCATGGCCCAGGCCAGCATAACGGGCATTGAGTTGCTCCCCGCCGGCGCCGCCGACCCGCAGGGCACCGTCTCGGCGGTGTGCGAAATCGGCACGCTGTTTTTGCCCATGAAGGAATTGGTGGACGTCGAAAAGGAACTGGCCCGGCTGGGCAAAGAGCTGGCCGACACCGGCAAAGAGATTCTCTCCAACCAATCCCGGCTGGAGAACGAAAACTTCCTGCGCAAGGCGCCGGCGCCGGTGGTGGAAACCGTCCGCCAGACGCTGCAGGCGGCGATGGAGCGCCGTGCCCTGCTGGAAAAACGCATCGAAACGCTCCAGGAAATCTGATATGCTCTCTTATGAAGAAGCCGTAAGCTATCTGGAACACGCCAGCCTATTTGGCGGCAAGAAGCACGGCCTGGAAAACATGAAGCAGCTGTTGGCGCACCTGGGAAACCCCGAGGCGCACCTGCGATTTGTACACGTGGCCGGCACCAACGGCAAAGGCTCGGTATGCGCCTATGTCGAGAGCATGCTGCGCGCCGCCGGATACCGCACCGGGCTTTATACGTCGCCGTATCTGGAGTGCTTTGCCGAGCGCATCCGCGTGGACTTTATACCCATCTGCCGGCAGGATTTGACCCGCGTGGCGAATCAGGTCATCGCCGCCGGCCGGGCCATGGCCGCCGAAGGGCTTAGTCATCCCACGTTTTTTGAGCTGGTGACCGCCTGCGCCTTTTTGCACTTTGCGCAGGCCAAGGTGGACATCGTCGTGGCCGAGGTGGGCCTGGGCGGGCGGCTGGACGCCACCAACGTCATCACGCCGCTGTGCTGTGCCGTCACCAGCATTGATTTGGACCACACCAAGGTGCTGGGCAATACCAAGGAAGAAATTGCGTTTGAAAAAGCCGGCATCATGAAAAGCGGCGTCCCCTGCGTGCTTTCGCCGGCGCTGGACGATGGAATTGCCGCCTATCTGGCCGCGCTGGCGGCCCGGCGCGGCGTGCCGGTGCGTGACGCGTCACGCTGCGTCATGGATGAGCTGGCCAACGGCCTGGACGGGCAGGTGTTGTCGCTGCACGGGGAGCTGAACCATCCGCGGCTGTCCACGCGGCTTTTGGGCGCGCACCAGCGCAACAACCTGTTGACGGCGCTGCTGGTGGCCGACGAATTGCGCCGGCAGGGCCTTGCCCTTTGCGACGACGCCGTACAGTGCGGCGTGGCCGCCACCTGCTGGCCCGGGCGCATGGAGGTCTATCGTCGTGCGCCGCTCATCCTCATCGACGGCGCGCACAACCCCCAGGGCGCCGCGTCGCTGGCCCAGGCCATGGCCCACTATCTGCCGGGGCAAAAGGCACGGCTGTTAACCGGCGTGCTCAGCGGCAAGGATTATCAGGGCATCGCGGCGCAGCTGGCGTCCTTCGCCGGCGAGGTATACATCACAAAACCCGAAAGCGATCGGGCGCTTCCGGGCGAAATTTTGCAGCAGGCGTATCTGCAACGTCATATTCGGTGCACGCTGTTTGCCACGCTGGACGACGCGCTGCACCGGGCGCTGCGCGACGAGGAGCCGCTGGTCATCGCCGGTTCGCTGTATCTGGCCGGCCAGGCCCGCACGCGGCTGGCAAAGTTAATCGGTTAACCCCCACTCGCCGGGGACCACAACCCCTTTTACGATGTTATCGGTATCGATAAAGACGATCCAGCGCTGCAAATCTATGGCGTCGCGGTCGATCATCACCGAGCAGAGCCCGTTTTCCACGGGCTCTTGTTGTTCGTCGTCCTCCAGCAGCGCGTCCAGCTGTACGATGGTGTACGTATCGTTGGCGTAGACGCCCAGCACACGGTAGCCGGCGCTCTGCCCCTGGGCATCGGCGTACAGCGCGCACAGCGCCAGCTTATCCGCCGGCACGGCGGCGTCCATGACGCTGTCGTAAATGCGGCAGGAGGCGCCTTGGGGCACGAAATCCGCCGCAGCCGGCTGCATCTGCACCACCTGGGCGTCGGCCACGTCCAGCCGGCCCTTATCCAGTTGTGCCTTGAGTTCTTCCATTGTGCAAAACGCCGTGTCGCCGGCGTCCTGCGGGCTGCTCTGCTGCTCCAGACTCTGCATCAGCTCGTAAAAACCTTCGCCCGGCGTAAAACATTCGTATTCCAGCAGCGTGTTGCCGGCCTTGTCCACGCCTTCGGCGCGGTAAGACACGATGTTGGCGGCACTCTCATAATAGAACAGCACGGCGCCGCTGCTGCCCTGCACCAGTATCTGGATATCGCTGCGCGCCTCGGGCGAATAGGGCCGCGCCGGCAGGTTCCGCGCCGGCGCGCCTTTTTGCAAATGCTCGTACAGCTGCTCCAGGCGCGCGTCTGCGCTGTTCAGATAAGCGATGCAATCGCCACCGCCCGGGCCGCGCGCCAAGTAGCGTATCTGCACCGACGCCGTCAAGCCGGCCTTATCGTCCGCCGCGCCGACACCGGCCAGCGCCGTGCGGGCCGCCTTGCCGGCCACGCAGCCGCCGCACAGCAGCGCCGCCATGAGAAGTGCCGGCAGCACCCATTTTGCCTTTTTCGTCATGCGGTTTGCATCCT
>JAQVWW010000302.1 GCA_028709505.1 Eubacteriales bacterium | reverse complement strand
CACCCGCTGTGCGCGGATAAGCGCAGCGACGACGAGCGGCGCGGCGGCGCGCCGCTGGCGGTGGTGCGCGTCGTGGATTTTACCCGCTACGGCTGCGATTTGCGCTGTACGTTCTGGTCCAAGGACGCCGGCGATGGCTACGCCGTCATGTGCGACGCACGGCTGGCCATCAAAAAACAGTTTGACGAGCAGGGCATCGCCTGGCCGCGTACCGCCAACACGCTGCACGAAAATAAGCCCTAGGTTCGGGCGGCACGCTGATCTTGCCAGGAACACATCCATGCCCAGCCACCGGTACGGTGACTGGGCATTTTGATTGCACGTGGTCGATGCCGGCAGTTGGCGTAAAGCGGCGCCGCCCGCCGGCACCGGGCACCACCGCCGACGGGACGATCATTTGGCAGCCGGGGCCAGTGGATGCAGCGGGGCGGTACCGTTGGCGGCACGCGAAACGGCGCCGAAGAGGTGCGTATCCGGCGGGCTGTCTTTGGCGGCGCGGTATGCGCAAGGCCGGCAACAGCCGGCTTTCGCGGGCGATCATACCATTGTCATATTTCTGGTTAGTTACAACTAACATATGGTAGAATAGTGGCATGCCGGCGCCATCGCGGCAAGAGCAAAAGTTGCTTTTGCGCGCCGGTTTGCTATACTATAGATAGAAAAGGCGGAGGACGTGCCATGCAGGAGTCGGGCGAAAACTATCTGGAGACCATCTTGTTGCTCAAGCAAAAGCAGGGCTTTGTTCGCTCCATCGATGTGGCCAATGCACTGAACTATACGAAACCCAGTATCAGCCGCGCCATAAGCATTTTAAAAAAATCCGGCTACGTGCGGATAGAGGACGGCGGCAACATCGTGCTGACCGATACCGGCCAGGCCACCGCCGAACGCATCTACGAGCGGCACCGTATCATCACCCGCTACCTGACGCTGCTGCTGGGCGTGGAGCAGACGGTGGCCGACCAGGACGCCTGCCGCATCGAGCACGTCATAAGCCAGCAGACCTTTGCACGCATGAAGGAGCAGGTGGATAGCCACCATCCCGACGATAGCCGGCGTATGTAAAATAAATGAGCCCAAACCGTTGCGGTTTGGGCTCCTTTTATGTAGATGGGCGTGCGGGCGCGCGCGCCGTAAGGCGACCCGAAAAAAGGATGTGCGGCGGCTGCGCGCCGCCTAGACGCTAAAGAGCAGCTCGCCGTAGTTGGGGAAGGGCCAATAATCGCTGCCCACCAGCATTTCGATTTCGTCGGCCACGGCACGCAGCTCCTGCATGGCGTTAAATACGCTGGCGCGGTAGTAGCGGGCGGTCTCCTCCGGCGCCGCGCAATCCTTTACGCCCAGCATCGCCTCATCCAGCGCCTGTATTTTGCGATACATGCTGTCACACAGGCCCGAAAGCTTCATGACCAGCGCCTTTTCCAGCTGGCAGGGGATGTCCGGCGACAGCGCCGCCTTGGACAGCGCCGTGTCGGTGACGTCGCGCACATAGTCCAGCGCCGCCGGCAAGATGTCTTTCTGGGCCATCTCCAGCATCGTCAGCGCTTCGATGTTCAAAATCTTGCAGTAGTTTTCCAGTAGGATCTCCTGGCGTGAACGGATTTCGCTCTTGGAAAACACGTTGTGCCGGGCAAACAGCGCGATATTTTTGGCGCTGTTGAAATAAGGCAGCGCATCGGCGGTGGATTTGAGGTTCAGCAGCCCCCGCCGTTCGGCTTCGACTACCCATTCGTCGGCGTAGTTGTTGCCGTTGAAGATAATGCGCTTATGGGCGCTGATGGTCTCTTTGATGAGGGCATTGAGCGCACAGGTAAAGTCTTCGGCGCCCTCCAGCCGGTCGGCAAACTGGCAAAAAACGTCGGCCACGATGGTGTTCAGGACGACGTTGGGGTCGGATATGGAAAAGGCCGAGCCCAGCATGCGGAACTCAAACTTGTTACCGGTAAAGGCGAACGGCGACGTGCGGTTGCGATCGGTGGTATCCCGCGGGAATTTGGGCAGCGCGTGCACGCCGATGGACATCTCGGTCTTGGCCTTGGGATCGCAGATGGTGCCGTGCTCGATGGCCTCGAGGATATCCCACAGGTCTTCGCCCACGAAGATGGATACGATAGCCGGCGGCGCTTCGTTGGCGCCCAGGCGGTGGTCGTTGCCGGCGCCGGCCACCGAGATGCGCAGCAAATCCTGGTGCTCATCGACGGCCTGGATGACGGCGCACAGGCACAGCATAAACTGCGCGTTCTGGCTGGGCGAATCGCCGGGCTCCAGCAGGTTGACGCCGGTATTCGTGCACAGCGACCAGTTGTTGTGCTTGCCGCTGCCGTTGATGCCGGCAAAAGGCTTTTCGTGCAGCAGGCAAACCAGACCGTGGCGATCGGCCACCTTTTTCATAATTTCCATTGTCAGCTGGTTCTGATCGGCGGCGATGTTGGTGGTGGTGAACACCGGGGCCAGCTCATGCTGGGCCGGGGCGGCCTCGTTATGCTTGGTCTTGGCAAAGATGCCCAGCCGCCACAGCTCTTCGTCCAGCTCCTTCATGTAGGCCGACACGCGCGGCTTGAGGCTGCCGAAATAGTGATCCTCCAGCTCCTGGCCTTTGGGAGGTTTGGCGCCAAACAGCGTCCGGCCGGTATAGACGAGGTCTTTACGGGCCTTGAACACCTCTTTATCAATTAAAAAATATTCCTGTTCGGCGCCTACGGTGGTCAGGATACGCGCATCCAGATGGCCGAATAGCTTGGTGATGCGGCGCGCCTGATAGTCGATGGCCTCCATCGAGCGCAGCAGCGGCGTTTTTTTATCCAGCGCCTCGCCGGTGTACGAGCAAAAGGCGGTGGGGA
>JAQVWW010000301.1 GCA_028709505.1 Eubacteriales bacterium | reverse complement strand
GACGCTCTTCCGATCTTTTTCCGTTTCCGGGTGCGCCGCCAGCCAATCGTCCCGCACTTTTCCGGCTACATAGATGCCGGTGTCGTAATCGTACAGGTTTGCCGGAGCGGTGCAAAGCGAAACCACAGGGATATCGTAGCGCTGCAATATCCCCGCATCCACGAAATAGGTCTGCGTAACGGTTTGGCTTTTGGGATAGCCGGCTTGAAAAGCGCAGGCGCGCACCACATAGGGCTGGGCGCGCTTTGCCAGCCGCAGCGGCGCCGCATACTCTGCGCAACCCGGTTCGGGCTCGGAGCCGTCCAGCGTATAGCATATCCGCGCGCCCTCCTGGCAGGACAGCTCCAAAACCGTATCGCCCTGATAAAACCCCGCGGCCAGGCTAAAGGCCGGCGCTGCCAGCCTTTGGCCCTGTTTGCCCTGGGCCAGCGGCTGGGCGGTGTTTGGGCCGCCGGCGGTGCAGCCATCAAACCAATACAGCGCATCGTCTCCGTCCGGCACGCGGCCGTAGGAGATGTTTTCGTACATATGGCCGAACAACAGCGCCGTGCTCCACATGCGCGAAGGCGACGTAAGCGCCACGACGTTGTCGCGCGCGCCCAGCTTAAAGTTGGCGTGGGCGCTTTTTTCATCGATGGGCCTGTCCTTGCCCGAAGCCCACACGGTAACAAAGCCGTGCGGCTGGATGCACAGCTCCGGCAAAACCCATCTAAAAGGGTTCTGCGGATCCGGCGACAGGCCAAAGCCCTTTAAATCAACCGGCGTGTCCGAGGCGTTATACAGCTCTATGCAGCCGTAAAAACCGCCGTCGCCGGCCTGCACAAGGCCTCTGTTGGACGTCATCACCTCGTTTATCACAATGTCAAAGTGCTCGTCGGGCTTTGACACAAAAAGCATCGCAAAAAAACCGTTACCCAAGCCCAGGCACAGCGCCAAGGCCAGGCACAGCGCCGCAAATAGGATTCGTGGCAAACGTCCTTTGGGCATCGTTTCGCATCCCTTCCGTCAGCCCGTCACTTCGCCTGAGAAGGACACGAGGTTCACTTCCTCTGTGCCCACGTCGCTGTTTCCGGAAAAATACTCCATCAGCACTTGCGTGCGCTGCTTTTTCAGATAAACCTCATAGGTCATCTCTATGTATCCCAGGCCTCTGTTTTGCATACGCAGCTTATATGTAACGCCGAAGCGCTTGAGCGCCTCTTCGGCCGCCTGCTGCTGCAACCGGTTGCCTTTGAGTATCAAAAGGTAGCAGCAGTCCGAATGGACAGCCCTGCCGAACACGAAGAAGACGGCGGCGATGAACACGCTCCCCACGGCGGCAATCAAAAACGCGCCGGTACCCGCCGAAAGCCCTACGCAGATCGCCCAAAAAAGGAACGCAAGATCGCGCGGCTCCTTGATGGCGCTGCGAAAGCGCACGATGGAAAGCGCGCCGACCATGCCCAGCGAGATGGCCAGGTTGCTGCCTATCAGCATAATGATCATGGCCGTGGTCAGCGCTATGGCCACGATGGACACGTTGAAGCTCAACGAATACAAAACCCCGGTGAATGTCTTTTTGTACACGAAGAAGACAAACAGCCCCAAAACCGTTGTGACGGACATGTTAAACGCAATGGTCTGCAGCGTATAGGCGCTGGTGCCGTCGACGAGGTAGCGGAAAAGATCCAGATCGTTCATGGTTGCAACCTCCTAAAAACCGATTGCCTGACGGCACATCACGTATTTGCTGATGGACTCTTTGGGCGGGCCGATGTCGCTGAGGATGCCCCTGATAAAATCCGGGATTGCGCGGCGATATTTGACCTCCAGGATGCAGCGCCGGCCGTCCAGCACGGTTACGCCGGGGACCCTTTGTTCAAACAGGCCTTGGGCGTGCGTCGAGGCCCGCACATCCCTGTCGATGGTGACGCGGATGTTTTCAAACGGAAGCTCAAAGGCCTGTCTTTTATAGTCGACCAGTACGACCGGCCTTCGGTGCTCCCGGCGAAAGCAGACAAAAAACGGATCCGCCGCGGCGCTTTGCATGCCGGGCAGGAAGGTGTAGTCGCCGTCTATCAGCCGCCGCGCGTCGGCTTTACGCAGCGGCAGGCCCTGCTTGTGCACAAATTCGCCGCGCTTGCTTTTCATCTCAAGCGTTGCGGTGGCGGCGGCGGTGTCGTAGATGCGCAAACGAATCTTCTTGCGCTGGCAGCAGCCGTTTACTTTGTCATAATAATCGCGGTTGCCGGGCGTGTCGAAGTACAGGCTGCGTATCCAGTACTGCCCGTCCGCCCCGGCGTGGCTGTCGGCGCGCATCACGCGCGCCAGGAACTGCGCCAGCACAAACGCCTGACGTTCGTCCAGATAATACTTGACCTCGTGGCGGAATACGCCGGCGGCGCTGTCCTTTTGTGCTTGCATAAGGGTTTCCTCTCGCCTCCCCATCATAGCGTATACGTGTTGTCGGTCCTGTTGAGCTTATCCCAGTCGGTCCTGTTCATCATATAAGAAACCGTACCCCTGATAAAAAAGACGATGCGCAGAAAGCTGAATACGAGCAAATCCATGCCGATGCCCAGATACAGCGCCGCTACCCCGACTTTTTTGCGCCCGCCCGCGGCGGTGCCCGTCGCGCGCAGCGGCGCCGGCCCGCGTTTGACCGCCCTGTGCACAGCCAGCAGCGAATTGGCCACGTTAAACAGCACGGCAACCCCCGAAAATACGAGAAACAGCGGCGACAGGCCGAAAATTGCGCGTATGCAAAGCAGCAGATAGTTGCTCAGGAACGTCATCACCGCCATCGTGCCGCTAAAGGACGCGTCGGCAAGCATAAAAAAGCACACGCTGGTATGAAAGAAGTGTTTAAAGAGGTATTGT
>JAQVWW010000300.1 GCA_028709505.1 Eubacteriales bacterium | reverse complement strand
TTACGAAAAACCTGCCCTACCACATCTCGCTGGGCACGTACGCGTTGTCCCGACGGCAGCAGCTGATCGACTGCATGCAGCGAGCCTGCGCCGGTCACGACGCTTTTGGGTTGCACTTTAGCGGCTTGGGCCTGTTTGGCCTGGACGTGCTGTTTTTTGCGCCGGTGGCCAATGAGCAACTGCTCGCTCTGCACCGACAGTTTCCCGCCGGCGACGACGCGTTCGTGTGGACGCCCCATGCCACGCTGCTCATCGACGAGCCCGACGTGATACAGCGCGCGTTGCCGCTGGTGACCGGGCTGTATACGAACCTTACCGGGTGCGTGGACAGCCTAAGCCTGTACGAATTCTGGCCGCTGCATCACCTGGTAACCTGCCGCCTGGGCGCCCGGTAACTTCGCCGCAGGCACAGCGGCGGCAGCCGATGACCGGAAAGACAAAGCCGTCCACCGACGGTTTTCAGCGTGTCGAAAAACCCTTCGTGGTTTGGCTTTTGGGTTATAAAAGCAGTTTTCCTCGCCTAAGCGACATGCGTGTAAGAAGCCGGAAAACAACGGGAAACCGTTGTTTTCCACGCGATACCATCTCGACTCCATGACGCGTCATGAAGGTAAAAGGCTTGTTCAAAAGGCCGCGGGACTTCTGTGACAAGCTCAAAGCCGCCCCCCCCCCGGGCGGCTTTATTGCGGGTTGCGGAATCGATCCAGCAGTTGCTGCACCCACAAACGGTGCGGCCCTTCGGTCAGCGTAAAAGGCTGCCCCGTCACGTCGTCGCCGTTGGAAAACATCATCAGTGTCGGCCCGTACCGCGTCTGGTTTTCCCACACCTGTACGTGGAACACCGCGTAGTCGGCATAGCCGGCCTTGTAGGCCAGCACGGTAATCTCGCCCCAGGTTTGCGGCAGGATGGACGTATACGCGGCGTCGGACACGATGGGCACCGTGATGACGCCGGTTTGACCGTTTTGGTCGGTGACGTAGCGCTGGCCCGTCTCGGGGATGACCACCGTCACATCGCAAAGAGGTTCCTTGGTCAGGCCGTCCTGGGCGTTGATGATGAGGTTGCCCCAGGGATCCTCCTGCGGATTGAACAGCGGCAGCGCGTCGACGGGCGCGATGGTAAGCCCATACAGGGCGAACCCCACCACTGCCACCGCCACCAGGATGGCAATTTGTTTTAAAAGCTGTGCGGAACTCATTTTTTCCTCCATGTACCATAGCATATGAACCGAAAAATGCCGAAATTCATATGCAGACAGGGGAAAATCATCTTTTCGCTTTCGACAAAATCATGTATAATGTGAAAGTTCCTAAAAAATGATGAGGTGAAACCATGCCAAGATACAATAACTCGCAATGGAAGCAGTCCATGAAACTTAAATATGACTTCAACAACATGTTGGAGGGGAAGGTGGATGTGGCGTCGCAGCATCCGTCTTTTCAAAAAAAGGTGGGGGCAATTACCCGGGAAGATCTGGAAAAAGCGATGCCGGCGCTGGAAAAGGCGCGCAGGTCCATCGCCCGCAAATGGGGCAGGCCCTCCAAGATGATGGCCTGGGCCAAGCTGCCCTATAACCAGAAAACGGTGGTAAAGGACATCCTCGCCGCCGCCCAGAGCATCCGGCGTAACTTTACGCATCTGGTGGTGTTCGGCATCGGCGGTTCGGCGCTGGGTCCCATTGCCGTGCAGCAGGCGCTCAACCACCTGCGGTATAACGAACTGCCCGACGATAAGCGGGGTGGCCCCAAGCTGTATGTGGAGGATAACGTGGATCCTGAGCGCATGGCCGCGCTGCTGGATGTGGTGGAGCTGGATAAGACATGCTTTATCATCATCACCAAGTCCGGCGGCACGTCGGAAACGATGGCCCAGACGCTCATCGCCTTTGATCTGCTCAAGCGGACGCTGGGTGAAGGCGCCATCGCGCGGCAGGTCATCGCCGTTACCGATAAGGCCAAGGGCAACTTGGCCAAAATCGCCGCCGAATACGGCCTTAAAAAATTTGTCGTACCCGACGGCGTGGGCGGACGCTTCTCGGAGCTGTGCCCGGTGGGCCTGCTGCCCGCCGCCGTCTGCGGCATTGACATTGAAGAACTGCTGGCCGGCGCCGCCTATATGGACGAGCTGTGCCGCGAGGAAGATTTGACGAAAAATCTCGGTTATATGGCCGGCCTCATCAGCTATCTGAGCATGAAAAAGGGCAAGAACATCCAGGTGTTCATCCCGTACAGCGACGCGCTCAAGTACATGTCCGACTGGTTTGCCCAGCTGTGGGCCGAGAGTCTGGGCAAGAAGTACTCGCTGCGCGGCAAGGTGGTGCATACCGGCCAGACGCCGGTTAAGGCGCTGGGCGTCACCGATCAGCACTCTCAGGTGCAGCTGTATGCCGAGGGGCCTTTTGATAAGGTCATTACATTTCTGGGCGTGGGCGACTACCGCACCACATACGCCATACCCGGCGGCTTTGACGATATGCCTTCGGTGTCGTTCCTAAGCGGGCATACGCTCAACGAGCTTATCCAAAGCGAGCAGTATGCCACCGAGATGAGCCTGACCCATGCCGGTAAGCTCAACCAGACCATCACGCTGCCCGAGGTGAACGCTTTTACGCTGGGCCAGCTGATGTTCTTCCAGCAGGTGCAGACCACCGTCTGCGGCGAGCTGCTGGGCATTGACGCCTTCGATCAGCCCGGCGTGGAAGAGGGGAAGATCAATACCTACGCGCTGCTGGGCCGTCCCGGCTTTGAGGAAGAGAAAAAGGCGTTGGACGCGCAGCAGAAGAAGGAAGCTCAATACATTCTTTAAAGCGGACACGCGATGCGTAACAGAGCGGCCCTGTCGTCAGACAGGGCCGCTTTT
>JAQVWW010000299.1 GCA_028709505.1 Eubacteriales bacterium | reverse complement strand
GCGTTCGTCGTCTATGGACATGCCGTTCCAAATGCAGTCAATCTTGCCCGACGACAGCTCCATCTCTTTGGCGTCCCAGTCGATGGGCTGCAGCTCCAGCTTGACGCCCATGCGCTTACACACTTCGGTGGCCAGGTCGATATCGAAGCCTACGATGTTGTTGCTCTCGTCACGAAAGCCCATCGGCGGAAAGCTGTCGTCCAGACCCAGCACCAGCGTGCCTTGATTGAGCACCTTTTGCAGCGATTCATCGCCGGCCGGCGCCGTGTCTTCTTCCAGATAGGCGGCGTCCCGGATCAGGATGTCGGCGCCGAACCACTTTTCGGATATCTCGGCGGCGGTGCCGTCGGCTATCATGGCATCCAATTGCTTTTGCACTTCCAGCCCCAGCGCGATATCCTCATTGCGAAAGCCCACGCCGTACTGCTCGGCGTCCAGCGCATCGTCCAGTACCACATAAGTTTTGGCTGCCGCGCCCTGGCAACCGGCCATGGTCAGCGCCGCCAGCAGCGCCGCCAGTGCCAGCGCACATATTCTGCGTGTGTTCCTCATCCGAACTTCCTCCCCGTCTATGCTTTAGCATAATACAGTGATAGTGTAATGTATCGGCAGAGAAAATGCAAGCCCGTTTTATCGCCCGTACCCATACGGCGCATAAAAAAAGAGACCCCTTCGGGGTTCCCTTTTTTCGCTACGGCGGCGGCATTTCGGATATGACGCGGACGGCTTTGCGATAGGCCTCCTTACACTGCTCCATCTCCCGGTTGCAATCGCGGCGCTCGGCCAGGCTGCGCTCCAACTGCACACACGCGTCGCGCAGGCCGTTAAGGCTCAGGCTGGCGGCCAGCCCTTTGATGGAATGCACAATGCGCACCTTTTCCTCGTATCGCGCGGCGCTTAGGCTTTTCATCAGCTGGTCCAGCTCGTCATCGGTGCAAAAGCGCTTCATGTATTTCAGATACAGCCCCTGGTTATCGGCAAACCGATGCAGACCCTCCAGATAGTCAATGCCCGCTTTAGAAAGTTCAGCCACATACTTGTGTTCCATCTTTCACCTCAAAACTGATATATTGTTGCAGCACGCTGTAGAGGGTGACCGCCGAAACCGGCTTGGTCAGGCAACAGTTCATGCCGCTTTCTACCGCTCGCAGGCGCTCCTCCTCGTTGGTGCTGCCAGTTGTACCGATGATGGGAACACATTGGCTGTCGGCATGTCCGCTGTGGCGCACCGTCCACGCGGCGCGCCAGCCGTCCATGCGCGGCATGCGCAGATCCATGACAATGGCGTCATACATCCCTGGCGCCGAGCCCACGAAAGTCTCAAACAACTGTATGCCATCCTGCACGCAGACCACTTCGGCCCCGGCCATGATGAACCAGTCGCGGAAGATGTCGCGGTTTATCTCATTGTCGTCGGCCAGCAGAATGCGGCAGCTTTTCAGGCTTTGCGCCGCCGGCACGGTGTCCTGATGGCTGACCGGTTCCGGGCGCGTGGCTTTGAGAATAGCGGCATACAGCCGGCTGCGCAGCACAGGCGGCTCAACAAAGCCGTCAAAATATGTGCCGCCGTCGGCGGCCTGCCCGCTGCGGCCGGCCGATACCCGCAGCAGTTTTATCTGGGTATCCTGCAGCTCCTGGCGGATATTGCGCGCCATCCACAGCGCCTCGCCTTCGGCGATGCTGTCGCTGAACAGGCAAATGTGATACGGCCGGGCGGCCAAACGGCACTCATGCAGGTAGGCACGGGCCCGCTCGTGGGACGGCGCCGCATCGGCCATGACGCCCAGCTGCTGCAGTGCGCCGACGATAGCCCCCATCGCCACGGCGTCGTTGCCCACCACCAGCGTGCGCAGCTGGCCCAGCGGTACAATTTTGGGGATATCCCGCGGATCCGCCGTATCAAACTGCAGCTCCAGCGTAAAGGTGGTGCCATTATCCAGCGCGCTGTGCACGGCAATGCTGCCGCCCATCGTGTCCACCAGAATCTTGCAGATGTTCATACCCAGACCGGTGCCCAGCGCTTGGCCCTGATCTCTGCCCTCCTGCTCAAAGGGCAGAAATATCTTTTTCTGGAAATCGCTACTCATGCCGATGCCGTTGTCTTTTACCAAAAACCGGATGCCCAGACGGCCGTCCTGCGCGTCGGCGCAGTGAACTTCCAGCCGAATATCGCCGCGGACCGGGGTAAATTTTACGGCGTTTGACAGCAGGTTGATAAGAATCTGCTTGATGTGCAGCACATCACCCCACAGATAGGTCAGCGGCTCGTTATCTATCACGACGACAAATCGCTGATTTTTGCCGGCGGCTTGCACGCTTACGAGATCGGTCACGTCTGCTATCAGCGTATCCAGCGCAAACTTCTCGCGGACCAGCTGAAATTTATCGCTGCGAATTTTGGCGCTGTCCAACACCTCGTTGGTCAGCGACAGCAAATAGGCGCAGGATATCTGAATTTTGTTTAGGGCGGGCAGTACTTTCTCCCAATAGTTGGGCTGGGCCAAATCGTCCTTGGCGTTGGTGGCCAGCGCTAAAATGCTGCTTAAAGAGGTGCGCATCTCGTGGCTCATGTTGTTGAGCAGCGCTTTTTGGTTTTGGGCGTCGTCGATGGCCTCCTGCAACGTTTCGGCCAATTTTTTGCTGTGGTTATGGCTCTTTGTCCGGTCGGACAGCGCCACGATATACCGGTGCTCGGCATGGTCGGCCCGGATGGGGTACATGCAGCAATGGATCCACCTCTCCTGGGTGTCTCCGCCAGGATTTGTCTGGATAACCCGTTCCACCGACGCCTCGGCGGATTTGTCTCCCGTCGTCTGTGCGTCCTTATTTTGGATTCCCCCCATCTTGGCGAATTCTTCCCAAATGCAATACCCC
>JAQVWW010000298.1 GCA_028709505.1 Eubacteriales bacterium | reverse complement strand
TTAGTTCCCGCTGTTGGTTTTGCAATGCTTCTTAACGTTATGCTTAAAAAGCGTTATATTGCATACTTACTAGCAGGTTTCTTAAAGACGTAGTGGGCATCGGGATGAACTTTATGGATTTCGCGGTGCACATCGATAAGCTCCCCACACAAAAAGATGAGGGAGCGCGTATCCAGCAGACCAGCTGGCAGGGCGGCGGCAACGTGGCGTCGGCCGTGGCGGCGGTGGGTCAGCTGGGCGGCACCGGCTCCATGATGGGCATTGTGGGCGACGACGATTACGGTCGCTTCCTGGTGGAGGACTTCCGCTACTACAACATCGACACATCCCACATGATACCCGACGGGCGCAACGCCTTTTCGCTGGTACTGTCCGACGATGTGACACGCGGGCGCAACATCATCGGCCGGCGCAGCACCGGGCGGCCCTACCAGGTACAGGACCTGGATGCGGACTTCATTGCCCGGCACAAGGTGCTCCATCTGGAGCGGGCTGACGCGGTGGGCCGCGCCGCGGCGAAGATAATGCACGAGGCCGGCGGCCTGGTGGCCTTTGACGGCGGCGGCTATGCCGACGACACGCAGGCGATGCTGGGCGAGATTGACATCTTTATCGGCTCGGAATTCTACTACCGCAAGCTGTTCGGCGACAGCACCGCCTACGAAAAAAACCTGGCCGACGTGCGTGCGCTGGGCACGCGCATCGTCGTCTTTACGCTGGGTGAGAAGGGCGCCGTGGTCAGCTGGCAGGGCGGATACGCCTTTGTACCCGGCTTTACAGTGGACGTGGTGGATACGGTGGGCGCCGGCGACGTTTATCACGGCGCGTATATCTATGCCGTAACCCACGGCATGGACCCGGTTGAGGCCACGCGCTTCTCCAACGCCGTGTCGGCCATCAAGTGCACGTCTATCGGCGGACGCAGCGGTATTCCCACCCGCGCCATGGTGGACTCCTTTTTAAAGGACGGCACCTATGACCGCGCTATCATCGAAGAAAAAGTAAAGCGCTACGAGAGCTTTAAAGGAATGTAACGGATATCCAATAACATAAGGAGGGAAGCCCATGAAAATGCAGAAAAAACTGGTTGTCGGCGTGGTGCCCATCAAGCGGACCTTTACCGACATGGTCTCCGCCGTGGAGCAGAAAGAACTGATTCTCAATAGACTCAACGACATCACCCCCGCCGGGGTGGAGCTGGTCAACATCGAGGATGTGGCCGAAAACGGCATCCTGCGCGAGTATAGCCAGCTGGCCGCCGTCGAGGAAAAGCTCAAGGCCCATAAGGTGGACGCGCTGTTCATGCCCCATTGCGACTTTGGCTGCGAAGAAGTGGTGGGCCGCTTAGGCTCAATGATGAAGGTGCCGGTGCTGGTCTGGGGCAACCGTGACCCGCTGCCCAACCCCAACGGCCGCGACCGCGACACGCAGTGCGGCACGCTGGCCTCCACCAAGTGCTTGCAGCGCTATGGCGTACCGTTCTCCTACATCATCAACTCCGATGTGGACGGCGACAAGCTTGAGAAGGGCTTTGCCGATTTCTGCGCCGTGGCCAACGTAGTCAAAGCCTACACGCGCATGCGCATTTTGCTGCTGGGCAACCGCGCGCAGCCGTTCTTCTCGGTCATCGCCAACGAGGACGAACTGCTCAGCCGCTTTAACATCGAAATCTATCCCTGGGGCAGCACTGCCGTCATCGCCGCCGTTAAGAAGGTGCTGGCCGAGCGTATCGATGAAGTCAAGGCCGTGGCCGCCGAGTACGCTGCCAAGGTGGACGTCAGCCTGATGAGCGAAGAGCATCAGCTCAACCAGGCCGCGCTGCGCATTGCCATCCAGGAGATGGTGGAGAAGAACGACATCGACGGCGTAGCCATGGAGTGCTGGTCGATGCTGCCGGCGCAGTTGGGCATTGCCGGCTGCCAGGTCATCGGCATGCTCAGCGATATGGGCATCCCCACCGCCTGCGAGGCCGACGTTCTGGGCGCTATCTCGGGCGTACTGCTGTCCGCCGCCGCGCTGGGCCGCCAGCCGCTGTTCTTCTCGGACATCACCGTGCGTCACGCCGAGGAAGACAACACCGAATTGCTGTGGCACTGCGGACCGTACCCGGTCAGCCTGGCCCACCCCAACGCCAAGCCTGGCATTTCTGACCGCGGCCAGGGCGCGTTCGAGATGAAAAACGGCGATATTACCATCTGCCGTTTCGATATGCTCAACGGCCAGTATACGCTGTTCAGCGGCGAAGGCGAGGGCGTAGACGGCCCCGCCAAGAACGGCACCTATGTGTGGTTTAAAGTGGATAACTGGGAAGAATGGGAAGAGAAGATCGTCTTCGGGCCCTACATCCATCACGTGGCCGGCGCCTATGGCAACTACTCGCAGATTCTCACCGAAGCCTGCAAGTACATGAACGGCGTCACGCCCGACCCGATGCGTCCCGTCAAGAAAGTGCTGGGATAACCGGCGCCGTACCGTACACCCAAGAGGCAAGCGCATGCTTGCCTCTTTTTATTGCAAAAGAGCGCGAAGACAAAGGGAAGACCCGCTATAGCGCGATACGCCGTGCGGGGCGGGACGGCGGTGGTTTTGCTCGGGTGGAAACCGACCGGACAGAGCGCCGCGATACGGCAACGGGTAAGGGCGGGCACGTTGTGCGCTGGGGAAATACGAAAAGGCTGCCGGCTCTGGGCCGGCAGCCTTTTGATTATCCGTTTATTTTTTGCCGCTCTGCCCGCGGGCGCGTAGCCGCATCGTGTGGTCGAGAATGCGTTTGCGGATGCGCAGCGACTGCGGCGTGACATCCAGCAGCTCGTCGTCGGCCAGGAACTCCAGCGCCTCCTCCAGCGAAAAGACGGTGGGCGGCACCAGCCGCAGCGCAT
>JAQVWW010000297.1 GCA_028709505.1 Eubacteriales bacterium | reverse complement strand
TCTTCGGCGGTACAACCCAACCGACCGGCCAGCTCGCCGGGTTTTTGCGGCTTGCCTGCCTGTTGCAGCGCCGCTTGTACTTGTGTAAAGTCCATGTATCGGTCTCCTTATAAAATAAAACTCCCCGGAAACGGGGAGTCGGTTCATGCAATTTCCGGCACTACAGATAGCGCATCAGCAGCGCCATCACCAAACACAGCACAAACACCGATGCCGAGCTTATTTTGGTAATGGTTATCAGCTTGCCTTCAAAAGACTTTGCCTTATTCTTGCCAAAGAAAGTCTCAGCACCGCCGCCGATGACTCCCGATATCCCGGCGCTGCGGCTGGGCTGCAGCAATACAGCCAAAATAACAGCCAATGAAGCCAGCATGAGGAATATCATAATAATTATTTCAATAGCGCTCATCAAACCGCTCCTTTTGTTAATTTAACCATGTTAGTGTAGCACATACTGGCAAAGGTTTCAATGACAAAATCCCGAAAATCACAAAAGATACCGTGTTGTCGCGTCATATCGGCCGTTTTCGGCACTCAGCAACGCAAAAGTGGCGTCGCGGGCAGACAATGCGCCGGGATTTACCAGCAAAAGCGCGCCCTGGCGCTGAATCAGCGGCACATGCGTGTGGCCAAAGCAGACCACCTGCGCCGCCTGCTGCTGCGCGGCGGCTATGATGCGCCGATAGCCGGTTTTGACGCCGTATTCATGCCCGTGGCACAAAAATATGCGCACGCGCTGTTCGTCGGTTATGTACAGCGTGGGCAGCGCGGCGTTCCAGTCGCAATTGCCCCGCACCTGCAGGATGCAGGGCGCCAGCGCGCGTACGCGCTCCACATCGGCGGCGCCGTCGCCGCAGTGGATGAGCATATCGATGGCGCCGGCCTGCAGCAGCGCCTTTTCCAGCCGGTCGGCGCGGCCGTGCGTATCGGACACCACCAGCGCCTTCATGCGTCGCTGCCGTCCAGCAGCCTTAGCAGATTGCGCAGCGCAAAGTACCGGTGGCTGAGCGTATTTTTCACGTCGGCCGGCAGCTGCGCCATCGTGCAGCCCCGTTCGGGCAGATAAAAATACGGGTCGTATCCAAAGCCGCCGTCTCCGGCGCCCCGGGTGCGGATGACGCCTTCGCAGCTGCCCTG
The DNA here is from genome assembly GCA_028709505.1 of Eubacteriales bacterium. Taxonomy (GTDB): domain Bacteria; phylum Bacillota; class Clostridia; order Christensenellales; family UMGS416; genus STF2-111. The sequence goes on along the minus strand of JAQVWW010000297.1, from coordinate 1,746 downwards.
GGCCACCAGTTCCCGCCCGTCGGGATAGCACAGGCAGACGGCGCAGACATACCGCGCCGTGCGCTGTTCTTCGGGATAGGCGGCTACAGCGCGTACCAGCTTCTGGTTGTTCCCGTCGTCATCGCCGTGCCGGCCGCAATACCGGGCCGAATAGACGCCGGGCGCGCCGGCCAGCACGTCCACCTCCAGCCCCGAATCGTCGGACAGCGCCGCGCAGCCGGTCATGCGGCAGACGGCCCGGGCCTTGATGCAGGCGTTCTCGGCAAAGGTCTGCCCGGTTTCGTCCGCGTCGGCGTCGACGCCCGCCTCGGCCAGCGACAGGATATGCGCAAAGTATGGCGCGAGTATCTGCTTTATCTCGCGGATTTTACCGGGATTGTTGGATGCGATAATCAGTTTTTGCATCGGCTACCCCTGCTGCGCGGCTTGCAGCACCTGCCGCTGCAGCGCAAGCAGACTGCCGATACCCCGCTCGCCCAAATCCAGCAGTTCGTTGAGCTGCGCGCGGCTAAAGGCCGCTTTCTCGCCGGTACCCTGTACCTCGATGAGCGTGCCGGCGCCGGTCATCACGATGTTCATATCCACATCGGCGGCCGAATCCTCGCGGTAAAACAAATCCAGCACGCATTCGCCGCCCACAATGCCCACCGATACCGCCGCCAGCTGGTCAAGCAACACCGGCATTGTGACGACCCCGCGCTTTTTCCAGGCCTGCTCGGCCAGCGCCAGCGCCACGTAAGCGCCGGTAATGGCGGCGGTGCGCGTGCCGCCGTCGGCCTGGATGACATCGCAGTCAACGTATACGGTGTTCTCGCCCAACGCGCGCCGGTCCGTCACCGTGCGCAGCGCGCGGCCGATGAGCCGCTGTATCTCGGTGGAGCGCCCGTCGGGCTTACCCGCCGACTCCCGCCTTTTGCGGCGGCTGGTGGACGCCGGCAGCATCGCGTATTCGGCGGTCAGCCACCCTTCGCCTTTGCCAGCCAAGAAGGGCGGCACGCCCTCCTCCAGCATGGCGGTGCATAAAACGTGCGTGTTACCCCATCTGATAAGCACCGAACCGTCGGCGTAGGCCATCATGCCCGGCACGATGTCGATAGGGCGCAATTGATCTTTTTCTCTGCCATCCAAGCGCATAGTCGTCTTCTCTCCATTAAAAAGGGGCTTCTGCGCGAAGCCCCTTACGGTATTTGGTGCCGGCTGCGCCGCCGCTTGGCGGCCCTTTACGCGGCTTTCGCCCTCTAATCGTACGTGTTGAGCGCGCCGCTGTCAAGGCCCGCCATTGTGGCCACGTTGGCTTCCAGCGGCTGCCCCTCCACCAGCACGTCCACGTCCTCTACGCCGTCAAACTGCCGGCAGGTCAAAAGAATCGCCTTGATGGCCATCGTCTGTATGCTGGGCGTATCCGAGAGCGCCTCAAAGTCTTTGGAAAGGTCCACTTTGGCTGTGCCGTCGCTCTCGACGGTGACGCTTAGGATTTTACAGCCGTCGGGCAGCAGCGACGATAGGCCGCCGTCGGCATCGGGCTTGAGCATTTGCGCCAGCGCCGCGGCGGGAGTATTGGTCTCCAGCGCCTGATAGACCGGCACCAGTACCTGGCCCTGGGCGTTGGTGTAGTACAGCTGCACTTTGCCGTCGGCGGTGGTGGGCACGCCCTTGGGCTGGGCGTTTACCAGCGCCTTCGTGTAAACCTCGTCTACGGCGGTGCCATTGGGCAGCTTTGCAACCTTCTGCCCGTTAAACAGGATC
>JAQVWW010000296.1 GCA_028709505.1 Eubacteriales bacterium | reverse complement strand
GGCCACGTCGGCCAACCTGGGCCCGGGGTTGGACTGCCTGGGCCTGGCGCTGACGCTGGACAATTATCGGGATGTGGAGCCGGCCCAGACGCTGTGCATAGAGGCACGGGGCGAAGGCGCGGCCTTCATCCCGGCCAACGACAGCAACCTGACTTACCAGAGCATGCTGCGTGTGTTCGAGGCCGCCGGGCGCGGCATACCGCCGCTGCGGCTCGTCCAACGTAACGCGCTGCCGGTATCGCGGGGTCTGGGCAGCAGCGCCGCCGGCATTGTCGCCGGCGTGGTGGCCGCCAACGAGCTGCTGGGTGGCGCGCTGTCCATGGCGCAGATGCTGGAGCTCGCCACCGCCATCGAAGGCCATCCGGATAACGTAGCGCCTTGCCTGCTGGGCGGGCTTACGGCATCGATGCGGGCGGATGCGCGGGTATATACGCGCCGGGCTGCCGTGGCCGGCTGCTGGAAGTTTGCCGCGCTGGTGCCCGACTTTGTTCTATCCACCAAAAAGGCCCGTGCCGTGCTGCCCGATACCTATCCCCGGGCGGCGGCGGTGGGCAACGTGGCCCGGGCGCTGTTCATGTACGAGGCGCTGCAGGACGGCGACGCAGCCGCGCTGGCCGCCGCCAGCGCCGACGAGCTGCATCAGCCCTACCGTAGCGCGCTTATCCCCGGCTGGGACGACGTGCTGGCCGCAGCCCGCGAAGCCGGCGCTGACGCCGTGTTTTTAAGCGGGGCCGGCCCTACCGTCATGAGCGTATACCGCCGCGACACGGCGGGCTATTTGCCGCAGCTTACCCGGCGGCTGGCGGCGCTGAGCGGCGGCTGGAGGATTCTCGAGCTGGACTGCGACGAGCAGGGCGCCTGCCGTGTGTGATTTAACAAAAATGATACACGGGCCGTTTGCGCACGCGGTATTCAGGTAGTAGAATAAAAGCATATTGGTTTATGATAGGATTTACGTTTCAAGGGGAGAGACCATCGTATGGACCATAACCAGAAAAACCATTTGCCGACGACTCACAACGAGTATCACGGCCATAAGCATCCCAAAAAGCGCCCGCTGCCGCTGGTTACGCTAATCGCCATCGACGCGGCGATACTGGGTGCCTGCCTGGGGCTGTTTTTTTATTTTCATAAGGTGCGCGAGACGCCGATGGTGGCTACGCCGCTGACGACGCCGACGCCCACCGTGGCGGCGCCTACCCAAACGCCGGCGGCCACCGCCACACCGCAGTCCCAGGCCACGCCCGAGCCTACGGTGGACCCGGCCACGCTGGGGCAGTTTGGCGCGCGATTTGCCGATAAGTTTACCGACGGCCAGGTGATACAGGACGAAAGCAGCTACCGCAGTCGTGATATCAACGTTCAGGTGCAGCAGGTGCAGCAGGACGGCGTCACCTATTATGTGGCCGACGTATATATCCGCAACATCGAGAACCTGGTTACCGCCTTTGCCAAAGACGAGGTCAAGATGGGCATCAGCGAGATGCCGCTGGACATCGCCGCGCGTAACGAGGCGGTGGTGTCCATCACCGGCGACTATTTTGGCTTCCGCCGCGACGGTATCGTCGTGCGTAACGGCGTGCTGTACCGCGAGACGCCCTTTGAGGATATCTGCGTGCTGTACCGCGACGGTACGATGGCGGCAATCCCCGAAGCGCAGGTGAATCTGGAGGAACTGAAAAGCGCCGATGTCTATCAGGTGTGGTCTTTCGGCCCGATGCTGCTGAGCGAAGGGCAGCCGATGGAGAAGTTCAACAGCGTTGTCGGCCCAAACAACCCTCGCAGCGCCCTGGGCTACTATGAACCGGGGCACTATGCGCTGGTGCTGGTCGACGGCCGTCAGGCCGGCTACTCCAAGGGCATGACGCTTAAGGCTCTCTCGCAGCTGTTCTACGATTTGGGCTGCAAGCAGGCCTATAACCTGGACGGCGGCCAAAGCTGCGCCATGACGTTCGGCGACGCGCTGATGAGCCAGCCCTATAAGGGCGGCCGCCCCATCAGTGATATTATCATGATAGGCGAAGTAAAGGAGAACTGATATGTTGCGCAAAGCGGTGCCCCACGCCACCATTATACTGTCCATCATGATGATGGTTTTCTTCATCATCGACCGGGTCAATACGGCCTTTGCGGCGCTGAACAACGACATCTCCGACTGGCTGCTGGCCGGCCTGTGCGTCTGCGCCGCCACTACGGCCGTGTACCTAATAATATTCGAGCGGCGGCACAGGAGATAGCAAGTGCCACACGGCGACGGAGCTACTGAAAAGCCGAAAAGCATCAATAATAAGGCGGGCGCCCGAAGCGCCCGCCTTTGCGTATCAGCAAGTTATATCATACGATGGTATCGGTTCGCCGTGCATGCGCGGCCTGCCGTCCGGCGCGTTCCCCGCTCGGGCAATGCTTACAGCGTCCGCACGCGCAGGATGCCGTCGATGGCGGCAATCTGTTGCGCCACGCCGTCGCCGGGCAGCGTATCCCACTACCGTATAGTCAATAAAAACCAAGGCGGGCGCCCGAAGCGCCCGCCTTTGCGTATCAGCAAGTTTTATCATGCGATGGTATCGGTTCGCCGTGCATGCGCGGCCTGCCGTCCGGCGCGTTTCCCGCCTGGGCGACGCTTACAGCGTCCGTACCCGCAGGATGCCGTCGATGGCGGCAATCTGTTGCGCCACGCCGTCGCCGGGCAGCGTATCCCACTACCGTATAGTCAATAAAAAACAAGGCGGGCGCCCGAAGCGCCCGCCTTTGCGTATCAGCAAATTTTATCATGCGATGGTATTGATTCGCCGTGCATGCGCGGCCTGCCGTCCGGCGCGTTCCCCGCTCGGGCAGTGCTTACAGCGTCCGCACGCGCAGGATGCCGTCGATGGCGGCAATCTGTTGCGCCA
>JAQVWW010000295.1 GCA_028709505.1 Eubacteriales bacterium | reverse complement strand
GCGACCAGCCCAGGATGCAGGGGCGAGCAGCACCGGTACGGTGCGACCAGCCCGGGATGCAGGGGCGAGCAGCGCCGGTACGGTGCGACCAGCCCAGGATGCAGGGGCGAGCAGCACCGGTACGGTGCGACCAGCCCGGGATGTAGGGGCGAACGGGGAACGCAGTTCCCGGCCGGCCGCTCGTGACGAGGGCGCCATATGAAGAAGCGCTTTACCGTAAGCACCATCGCGTTACAGAACATACGCGGACGCAAAAAGGCCTACGTGCTGTTGACGATAGCCATCGTGTTGGCCATCTATTTCGTGGCGACTGTGCTGCTTTTTACATCCATGCTGGTGACGTCGCTGGACGCGCTGCACGTGAAACGGTATGGGTCGCAGGACATCATCCTGCCGGATTGTAAGGATGCGCCGCTGCAGGAACTGGTTGCCAACGGTGCGCTCGAGGAATATGGTACGGCCCGCGCGGTTGGGTATGCGCTCGTCGATAAGCAAAGCAGGAGCGGCGGCTTTTCCATCGCTTCCTTCGACGATACCGCGTTACGGCTGGCCGGCAAGACTGTGCTGCAAGGGCGGCTGCCCGAGCGAGAGGGCGAGATCGCCGTGGAGAGCAGTCTGCTGGCGCGGTTACGGGGCACCGGCGATATCGGCGGCAAGCTTACGCTGACGCTTCAAGTGCCCGATGGTACGAGCTTTCTGGAAAACACGGTGGAAAAGACCTATACGCTGACGGGTATACTGGCCGATCAGCGCATCTATACGAACCAGTGGGATACCATGGCCGACGCGTACGACGATTATCCCGGCGCGATTGTTTCTGCCGGGGAACAGATCGAGCCCGGCGGCAGCGCTGTCATCAAGTGCTACGGAGCTTTCGCCGGCGACGCCCAGGCAAGCTATGCGAAAGCCGCGGCCTTCTGCCTGCAATACGGCCTGGTCGCCGGCGGCGCCGCCGCGAACCTGGATAACACGCATTATGCCGGCGTGCTTTCCGGCAGCTTTGATGACGGCACGGGAGAGACCTACGATATGGTGTTCTCTTCGATCGTCATCATTGTGATGACGATCATCCTCGTGTTCGCCGCCTGCCTGGGCATCGTGAATGCCTTCACGACGAACCTGGAGCAACGCCGGCGGCAGATCGGCCTGTTGCGGGCAGTGGGCGCCACGAAAAAGCAGATAAGGGATATTTTCGGGCGGGAGGCGCTGCTGCTGGCGGCTGCCTCGGTACCGATGGGCTTAGGCTTGGCCGCGCTCACCGTATGGGGTGCGGCGCGGCTATTAGGCGGCGACTTTGTATTTGCCCCCGAGCCGCCGGTGCTGCTGGCGGTGGCGGCGGCCGGCATTTTGTGTGTCGCGCTGGCCGCGGCCATCCCGCTGCGCAGGGCATCGGCAATTCCGCCGATGCAGGCCATCCGCGACGTAGCGCTTTCCCGCAGGATGAAGAAGCGCTCGGTAAAAATCCGGCGGCAATTTGACGTGCCGCGGCTGCTGGCGCACCGGAGCGTTACGCTGTACCCGAACCGGCGGCTGGGCGTTACGGCGCTGCTGGCCGTGTCCATCGTGCTGATAGGCCTGCTTGCCGGCGCAATGGGCCCGCAACTGCACCGCGCCACACGCTTCACTTATAATATCGACTATACGCTGGGAAAGACGAGCAGACGGCTTTCATGGCTCATGGAGGAGGATTTCCACGCGCCGGGCGTCACCGAACAGGACCGTATGGATGCCGCTGCGCTGCCTGGGGTGGCGCGGGTGTACGGCCAGAAGATACTGCGGGTAAAGCTCCTGGTAGACAGGCTTACGCCCTATCTGACAGCCGACGGATACGCGGATGACTTTACCTATCTGCGGCGCTTTGCGCAGCAGAACTCTCCCTGGGGAGATCCTGGAGATTCCTGGGCAATCACGAACGATACGTACCTTGCCAGCCGGGAGAAGTACGGCTATCAGCAGGATTACCTGACGGTGGACTGCGTCGGGTTGGATCAGGAAATCATCGAAGGGCTGTCCGGCTGTGTCTCCCAGGGTGCCATTGACCCGGGCAAACTATCGTCCGGGGAGGAAGTGCTCATCGTCGCGCCGACGGAATATGGCTTTCGCGTGACCGACACCGACAGCAATGGACTGGTCAGCGGGACGACGATGGACTACACCATCGACCCGTCGAAACAATATCTTTTCACCGCAAAGAACGATTTCTTCCGTGCCGGCGACGCCTTGACGCTGAGCCTGCTGTATACCGCCGGAGAGATTGCGTATGATTTCGACAACCACAGAACCATTCTGCCGGACGCAGCCACGCGTGTGGATAAGACCGTGACCATCGGCGCGGTGCTGGAGCTTCAACAGTTGTATGAGACGCTCAACAACGGTGTACTGCGGTACAACGGGATTCACTTTTATGGGAACTACGGCGTGCTCACGACGAACGAAGGCTTGACGGCGATGGGTTTTGACGTGCCCTATGAGACCCTGGGGGTGAAGCTCGGCGCCAGCCCCGCCGCTTCGCAGGAAGAAGTTTTGACCAAAAGCCTGCAAGACATCGCCGCCAAAACGCCCGACGCCCAGATGACATCTTTTGTGGCGATGGCACGGGAGAACCGCAATACGCTGATGCAGGTGCTCGTTGTATGCGGTGCGATGATCCTGCTGTTCTTTTCCCTGTGCGCCAGCATGGTCAACAACGCCCTCGCCGCCCGCATCCGCGCCAGCCGCCGGGAGATCGGCACGCTGCGCGCCGTGGGGGCCAGCCACCGCGTGATCGTCCGGTCCTACCTGTGGCAGTTGCTTTGGATGTTCCTATGGGGCGTGGTCATCGGTATGGCCGCAGAGGTGGCCATCAGCGCCTGGCTACTGCTCACGGCTGCGCCGGGTTCGGTGTATTCTCTGGCGCTGTGGCAGCCGTTGTTGTTCGTG
>JAQVWW010000294.1 GCA_028709505.1 Eubacteriales bacterium | reverse complement strand
CCTTTGTGGGAGGTTATCCTGGCCCACGATTGCAACGAACAGGATGTAAGCCGCGAAGAGAGCCTGGCCAAGATGACGACGCTGTGGCAGGCCATGCGCAGCGCCAGCCGCGGCTATCGCGGCGACGATATGTCGGCCAGCGGCCTGGTGGGCGGCGACGGCGAACGGATGCGCCAACGCATACCGGATAGCCTTTGCGGTCCTTTCGTGGCCGAGGTCATCGCCGAAGCGCTGAAGATGGGTGAATGCAACGCCTGTATGAAGCGCATCGTGGCGGCGCCCACGGCGGGCAGCTGCGGCGTGTTGCCGGCGGTGCTGTTGCCCTACGCCCGGCATCGCCACGTCGCCGACGAGAAGATGCTGCCGGCGCTGTACGTAGCGGCGGCGGTGGGCCAGGTCATAGCCCGCCGGGCGTTTATCGCCGGGGCCGAGGGCGGCTGCCAGGCCGAAGTGGGCGCAGCTTCTGCGATGGCCGCGGCGGCGTTGGTCTGCCTGCAGGGCGGCAGCAACCAGGCCGTGGCCCACGCCTGCGCCATGGCCCTTAAAAACCTGCTGGGGCTGGTCTGCGATCCGGTGGCCGGGCTGGTGGAAATTCCGTGCGTCAAACGCAACGTCGTCGGCGCCGTCAACGCGCTCAGCAGCGCCGAAATGGCGCTGGCCGGCATCACCAGCCGCATCCCCGCCGACGAGGTTATCGATGCGCTGCGCGAAGTGGGCCAGGCGCTGCCATCCTCGCTGCGCGAAACCGCCCAGGGCGGGCTGGCCGCCACGCCCACCGGCCGCCGGTTGGCCCGGCAGCTGCACGGCAGCTTACCCGACTAAGCGCCGGCGAAGAACAGATCGACCACCACTTTACTAAGCAGCAGCGCGATGACGACGAGGAGCACCGGGCGGACGATGCGCGCGCCGCGCTTGACGGCCATGCCGGCGCCGATGTAGTTGCCTAATATGCCGCATACGGCGCAGGGCACGGCGACGGCGTAATCGACGCTGCCGCCCAGCACAAACGTGACCAGCGCCGCGGCGTTGGAGGCCAAATTGACAATTTTGGCGTTGCCGCAGGCGGTAACCATATCCAGGCCCAGCGCCGTGGTAAACAGGATGGTCAGAAACGCGCCGGTCCCCGGCCCGAAAAAACCGTCATAGGCGCCCATTGCCACGCCGATGCCCGCCGAAGCGGCCAGCAGCGCCCGGCGGGGCAGCCGCTCTTTGGCGGCCCCCATGTCTTTTTTAACGACGGTGAACACGCCCGCCAGCGGCACCAACACCAGCATGCAATAGGAAATGATCTTCTCGTCCAGCATCAGCGCCATGTGCGCGCCGATGGCCGCGCCTACCAGCGCGCCGGCGGCGGCCAGCAGCGCCGGCCCCCACAGCACGCTGCGGCTGTGAGCGTAGCGACCGGCGGCCACCAGCGTGCCGGCGGTGGACGAAAACTTATTGGTGCCCAGCGCCAGATGCGCCGGCAGCCCGACGGCGCGATAGGCCGTCAGCGAGATAAGCCTGCCGCCGCCGGCGATGGAGTCCACAAACCCCGCTAAAAAGATCAACGGATACACCAGCCACACGTTTGCTTCTCCTTTTTATACGCATTGCACAAAAGGCATTTACGGCTTTTTAATATGGGAATTTCAACAGCCGCGCTACCGTTGGCTGCCGGTGCTTTACGCGCAGCCGCGCGACAAGGAAAAATTATGTTATAAAAAAGCTTATCGGAAAAAAGTGCGCGAATAACGCTGTCTCTCCTTTTGAAAAAACCGTCAGCGCAGCCGGCTGATGCGGGGAAAGTTTGCTCCACGCGGCGCTTTGCCCTCTTTCAATGGGTAAGATGGGCTGCGTGGGAACCGACGCCCCGACGACGCGGGCATCACCCGGGCACGGCGCACCTTTGCGTACCGCTACCCGCCGCGGCGACACGGTGGGTCTATCCCAGCCCCAGCAGCCGGCCGCCCTGAAACACCAGCATCGCCATCAGCCACGCCACGCCGGTCTGATAGAGCACCACCCAAAAGGCGCTTAAACCGCTGCCCATTTCGCGCTTGACCGCCGCTACGGCGGCCACGCAAGGCGTGTACAGCAGCGTAAACACCAGATATGCCGCCGCCGACAACGGCGTAAACAGCGTCTGCAGCGCCGCCGGCAGATCGGCGACACTGGTGCCCAGCAACACCGCCAGCGTGCTGACCACCGCTTCCTTGGCGGTAAAGCCGGTGATAAGCGCCGTGGCCGCCTTCCAGTTGGCAAAGCCCAGCGGCGCAAACAGCGGCGCAAGCAGCTTGCCCACGCCGGCCAGCATGCTGCCTTCGCTCAACTCCACCACGTTAAAGCGCACGTCAAACGTCTGCAAAAACCAGATGGCAATGGTGGCCAGAAAGATGATGGTAAACGCCCGCGCCAAAAAGTCCCGCGCTTTGTCCCACATCAGCAGCCCCACGCTCTTGGGGCTGGGCAGGCGATAGTTGGGCAGTTCCATCACAAAGGGTACCGGGTTGCCGCGAAAGATGGTGCCCTTTAAGGCCAGCCCGCTTAGGATACCCACCACAATGCCCAGCACGTACAGCCCCATCATCACCAGCGGCTGATGACGCGGAAACAGCGCCGCCGTGAACACCGCATAGATGGGCAGCTTGGCGCTGCAGCTCATAAACGGCGTAAGCAGAATGGTCATCTTGCGATCCCGCTGGCTGGCCAGCGTGCGCGTGGCCATGATGGCCGGCACTGAGCAACCAAAGCCCATCAACATGGGTATGAAACTGCGGCCGGACAGGCCTATTTTGCGCAGCAGTTTATCCATGACAAAAGCCACGCGGGCCATATAGCCGCTGTCCTCCAGCAGCGATAAGAAAAAGAACAGCACGACGATGATGGGCAGGAACGAAAGTACGCTGCCCACGCCGGCAAAGATGCCGTCGATGATAAGC
>JAQVWW010000007.1 GCA_028709505.1 Eubacteriales bacterium | reverse complement strand
GCTCTCGCGGGGATCGACGGCGCAGGCGGCGCGCAGCGCGCGGCCCAGGCCCTTGAACAGCGCCTCAATCTTGTGGTGCGTATTGGTGCCGTAGAGTACTTTCATATGCAGCGTAATGCCGGCATGCGTGGCGAAGGCCCGGAAGAACTCCTCGACCGTCTCGGTTTCAAAGCTGCCCAGCACAGGCGCGCAAAGCGGCGCGTCGTACACCAGATAGGGCCGGCCGCTGATATCCAACGCCACCAGAGCCAGTGTCTCGTCCATGGGCAAGTAAGCGCTGCCGTAGCGGGTGATGCCCGCCTTATCTCCTATGGCACAGGCAAAGGCCTGCCCCAGCGCGATGCCCACGTCTTCGACGCTGTGGTGGCTGTCCACATCCAAATCGCCGTGGCACAGTACGCTTACATCCATCAGGCTCTGCCGCGCCAGCAGGTTGAGCATGTGGTCAAAAAACCCGATGCCGGTATTGACGTCGGCCTGCCCGGTGCCGTCTATGGCAAGACTTACCTGAATCTGTGTTTCACGGGTATCGCGGGATATCTGTGCGCTGCGCATTATTTTTCTCCTCCTTCAAAGCGGATCTGCGCCGAGCGGGCGTGGGCGTCCAGCCCCTCGCTTTGGGCAAAGCGCGCCACGTCGGCGTATACCGCCTGGAGCGCTTGGCGCGAATAGTACAGCACGCTGCTCTTCTTGACAAAATCGTCCACCGACAGCGGCGAAAAAAACCGCGCCGTGCCCGACGTGGGCAGCGTGTGGTTGGGGCCGGCAAAGTAATCGCCCACCGGCTCGGGCGTGTGGTGGCCCAAAAAGATGGCGCCGGCGTTGCGGATATCGCCCAGCAGATCCAAGGGGTTTTCCACGGCCAGCTCCAAATGCTCGGGCGAAAGCTCGTTGGCGGCGGCCACCGCCGCGGCCATATCCGGCGCCAGTATGATGGCACCGTAGCCGTCAAGGGCGCTCTGGGCCAGCTCCCTGCGGGGCAGCCGCGTCAGCTGGCGGGCAAGTTCCCGCTGCACCGCATCAGCCAGGCCCTCGTCGGTGGTGATGAGAATAGCCGCCGCCATGGCGTCGTGTTCGGCCTGCGAGAGCAAATCGGCCGCCACGTAATCGGCCCGGGCCGAGCTGTCGGCCAGCACCAGTACTTCGCTGGGCCCGGCAATCATGTCAATGCCCACGTAGCCGTATACTTCGCGCTTGGCCGCCGCTACGTAGATGTTGCCCGGCCCGGTAATCTTATCCACGCGGGGCAGCGTTTGGGTGCCAAAGGCCAGCGCCGCCACCGCCTGGGCGCCGCCCACCTTATAGATGGTATCCACGCCGGCAATCTTGGCCGCCGCCAGCGTGTTGGCGTAGACGCTGGCGTCCTTCATGGGCGGCGTTACCATCACAAGCTCGCCCACGCCGGCCACCTTGGCGGGCAGCGCGTTCATCAGCACCGTGGACGGATAGGCCGCCTGACCGCCGGGCACGTAAAGGCCCACACGGTCAAGAGGCGTCACCTTCTGCCCCAGCAGCACGCCGGGCTGCATATCCAGCCACGAGTTCTGCTTCTGCTTTTCATGGAAGGCGCGGATGTTGTCGGCCGCGCGCCGCATCACGGCCAGCAGCTCCGGCTCTATTTGGGCCAGCGCTTCGTCCATCTCCCGCGGTGTCACCCGCAGCTTATCGGGCGTTAGGCGCACGCCGTCAAATTTCTCGGTATAGGCGCACAGCGCCTGGTCACCCCGGGCGCGCACGTCCTCGACGATGGCGCGCACCTGCGTGCGCACGTCCTCGGGGATACCGCGGGAGCGCCGGGACAGCTTTTCAAACAGCTCCCGTCCCCGGGCCTCTCCCAACCGAATGATATCTGTCATGGCGTATCCTCCAAAGCTTTTTTCATCTCTTCAATCAGCGGTTTGATGCGCCGGCCCTTTGTCTTTAGGCTGACGCGGTTGACGATGAGCCGGGCGGATATCTGGCAGACTTCCTCCAGCACATCCATTCCGTTCTCCTTTAGCGTGCGGCCGCTCTCGACGATGTCCAGTATCACGTCGGACAGGCCCACCAGCGGCCCCAGCTCCACCGAGCCGTTGAGCTTGATGATATCGATGTGCACGCCCCGGGCGCCGTAATAGGCGCGGGCCACGTTGGGATACTTGGTGGCCACCCGCAGGTTGGCCGAAGGCTCCTGCTTGCTCAGCGCGTCCTGAGGCCCGGCAATGCACAGTCGGCATCCGCCAAAGCCCAAATCCAGCATTTCGTAGACGGGGCTGCTCATCTCCATGAGCGTATCCTTGCCTACAATGCCGATATCGGCCACGCCGCGCTCCACATACGTGGGCACGTCGCTGGGCTTGACCAGAATAAAACGGGTGTCGCCGCTTCTATCCTGCAGCCCCAGCTTGCGGCCAGCCTCTTCCAGCGCCGGGCCGTCCACGCCGCAGCGCTCCAGCAGCGCCAGTGCTTTTTCCCCCAGCCGCCCCTTGGCCAGCGCGATGGTCAACTGTTCCATCTATTCACCCTCCTCCAAGACGGTAAGCCCCTGCCCGCCGAACACCGCCGCCCGGGCGCCGGTCTGTGCGGCGCAGGCAGCCAGCTGGGCGACGTCGCCGTAGTACTGCTCCACCTGTATGCCCTCGTCCCGCAGGCTGTGCAGCGCGGCAAAAGCCTCCTTGCGGCAGCCGGGCAACACATACAGCAGCATCCTTTTCCGCGCCGGCGCAGGCAGCGTGCCCTGGTTGCGCAGGATGCGCAGCATCGTCTCGGCGGCGAAGGCAAAGCCGGTTGCCGGCATGGGTTTGCCAAACTCGCCGCTTAGCGTGTCGTATCGCCCGCCGGTTAAGATAGGATACCCCACATGGCGGGAAATGCCCCGCATGATCATACCGGTATAGTAGTTTAGGCTGTTTACCATGCCCAAGTCCACCGATACATAGCCCCCCAGCCCGAAGTCGTCCAGGATCTCCCAAATGCTGCGGATGTTGTTCAACGCCGCCCGGCAGCGTGGGTTTCGGGACATTTCCCAGGCCTTATCCAGCACCTCCACGCCGCCGTACAGCGCCGGCAGCTCGCGGATGGTGTTCATCAGGCCGGCCTCGGCTTTGGCGCTCTGCATCAGCAGCTCAATGGCCAGCGCGTTTTTAGACTCCACCTGCAGGCGCACCTGCTCGGCCTGCCGGGGCGAAAAACCCGCTTCCTCCATCAGGCCCTTGAAAAACTCCACCTGCCCTATCTCCATCTGAAAATCGGTAAGGCCGATGTTCTGCAGCGTCGTGACAGCCAGCGCGACGAGTTCCGCGTCCACCTGGGGATCGGTCTGGCCCATCCATTCCACGCCCAGCTGCGTGCATTCCCGCAAGCCCCCCGCCGGTTCCCAGCCGTCAAAGCGAAAGGCGCTGCCGGCATAGCACAGCCGCAGCGTGTCCCGCTCCCGGCATTTGGAGGCGGCGATGCGCGCCATAGGCAGCGTCAAGTCGGGCCGGAGCACCAGCATGCTGCCGGTGGCATCGGTCAGCTTGAACATCTGCTCCTGCTCGTAGTTGCCCGCGTCGCCGGTGAAGACGTCCATATATTCCAGGTTGGGCGTGCCCACCTCATCATACCCCCAGGCGGCAAAAGTAGTAAGCCCCTCCTGCACGATGCCGCGCAGCGCGCGCTGTTCGCCAAAGAGCGTATCCTGCATGCCCGCCGGCAGCTGATTCTTTTTCAGGTTCATAGCTTCCTCGCTTTGTTAATTTATCTGTTTACCACTTTATTATGATAAATTATATAGAGCAAAACGGCGGCTGTCAAGCATCAGTTTTTTATCCGGGAAAGGGTGCCAAACTCCAGCCGTAGGCCGGGCGAAAGGGCGTTTGGTGATGCGTTTACGAAATAATCGGTGGCCTTCTCTGGCGCTTTCGCGGCCACTATGAAAAGATAAACCGGGCTGTATCCTTCTTTGCCGCTAACGCGGCCACTATGAAAAGATAGACCAGGCTGTACCCTTCTTTACCGCTAACGCTGCCACTATGAAAAGATAAACCGGGCTGTACCCTTCTTTGCCGCTAACGCGGCCTCTATGAAAAAATAAACCAGGCTGTATCCTTCTTTATCGCTCTCGCGGCCACAAGTGGCCGCTGGCGCTACTTTTGTGGAAGGATAAGCAGAAGGATGCTGCGCATCCTTCTTACCGCTGGCGCTGCCACTATGAAAAGATAAACCGGGCTGTATCCTTCTTTACCGCTCTCGCGGCCACTATGAAAAGATAAACCGGGCTGTATCCTTCTTTACCGCTCTCGCGGCCACTATGAGAAGATAAACCGGGCTGTACCCTTCTTTACCGCTGACGCGGCCACAAGTGGCCGCTGGCGCTGCTTTTGTGGAAGGATAAGCAGAAGGATGCTGCCGCATCCTTCTTACCGCTGGCGCTACTTTTGTGGAAAGATAAGCAGAAGGATGCTGCGCATCCTTCTTATTGCTGCGCTACCCCGTCGGCAACAGCACCACAATCTGCGGCCACAGATAATAAGCCATGACCAGCGCCGTCTGCAGGGTAAAAAGGGCCGGGATGCCGATGATAAACGACAGGTGCCGCGTCTTGTGCCGGAACACCTGCATGCCTACGAATATCCCCACGCTGCCAAAGAGCGCCGCCGTCCAAAACAGCTGTTTTTCGGGCACGCGGCGGCGGCGGGCGGCGGCATTTTCCTTATCCACCTTCATCAACAGCAGCGCGTAGATGTTTACTCCCGCCACCACCGCCCAGAACAGCAGCTGCAAATCCCCTTTCATTGGGCAAACCGATAGGAAGGCAGGCCGCGCACGTGCGTTTTTACCCGAAACAGGCTGCCGGCCAGCGGCTGCTGCTCCAGTTGTTCGGCGGTAAAGTTCTCGGTGGCGGTGGTGATGTAAAGTTCATCCAGATTTTCCCCGCCAAAGACACAACAGGACACGCACTGGGCGGGCAGCATGATTTCGACCAGCTTTTCTCCGGTGGCCGGGTTATATCGGCAGACCCGCCAACCGCCCCACTGGGCTACCCACAGCATGCCCTCGGCATCGATGGTAAAGCCGTCGGGCCCGCCCTCACCGGCAGCGACGCGCACGGCCACGCGGCGGTTGTCAATTTTTCCGGTGATGCCGTCGTAATCGTAGGCCCAGATTTCGCGCGTGACGGTATCGGTATAATAAAAAGTGCGTTCGTCCGGCGACCATGCCATGCCGTTGGAAACGCCAACGCCGGGAATGATGGCCTCATAGCCGCTGCCGTCGGCAAAGGCGCGGTAGAGGGTGCCCTGGCCGCGCTTACCCACCCGGGACATGGTACCCGCCCAAAAGTCACCCCGCGGATCGCACTTTGCGTCGTTGAAGCGGTTATCTGCCCTGTCCTCCACGGTGTAAAGCGTTTGAGCCGCGCCGGTTTCAAAATCCACGCGGCAGATGTCGCCCTCCATGGCGGCTACCAGGCCGCCGCTGCGGCACAGCGCCACGGCGCCCACCATCTTATCCATTGGGCGCACTTGGTTTTCTCCGGTATGCGGATGATAGCGCATGATAAGCTTAGAAGGAATATCCACCCAGTACAGCACCTGCTCACGCTCGTCCCACACCGGCCCTTCACCGGTGACCGCACGCATCTTTACCAAAAGTTCAGCCTGCATTTTTCGTCCTCCCTCGGCGCGTATAAGATGTCTTTTACTATATCACAGACTCAAGACAAGTTCTAAAAAAGTGTGAGAATGGTGAAGTAATTTTTGATAAGCGAAGGCGCTGCGCGCCGGCGACTTTAAAAATTCCGCAAAACGAAATTTTCAACTTGAATACGCCAAAGAAAAATGTCGGCTCTTCTGCAAAATGCAGGTTGCTCCATTCTAATCTTCCCGGCGGCAGAAAAAACGACAAAAAAATGCCGGCCACGCAGAACATGGCCGGCTGTTGCCTGCTTATTCGGTTGTGTTAGCGCTGCTGGGTCATATTGGAAGAGCTGTTAAAGGCAGTGCCGCCCATCGAGGCTTCATACTGCGCAATCATGCGTCTCACCATTTCGCCGCCCACGGAACCGGCCTGCTGGGAAGTCAGATCGCCGTTGTAGCCCTGCTTCAGGTTTACGCCGATCTCGGAAGCGATCTCATACTTCATGTTAGACAGTGCGGCTTTGTTGGACTTGCTCGTGCTAGCCATTTTATTTACCTCCAATTTATCTTTGACGGCGGCATGCATCCGGCCCGGTCGCATGGCTGCCAGCGGCCTTCCTCGGCCTGCCGGGCGAACAATTCGCTGCAGCATTTTTTAGATCCCCAAAACGCCTGGACCCGTCGATTCCCAGCCGATGGACAGCTGTGTTTTTGATAGGCCGCGCTACCGCTTTCGTCGAGAATAATGTGCGCATTTCGCGACCGAATAAACATGGAAATTAACAACAGATTTTCTCTTTTTCGCGGCGACATCGGTATTTTTTGCTTTTTAGACGATAAAACACGGCTCATACCGCACCATATAACCATCCGTAGCTCGCCCACAAACGGCGCAAACTACGGCAAAGCAAAATTTTTTATCGGCCGGCGCGCCGGAAACGGCGCCGCAGCTTTTGCGCATTGTGCCGGCTAATATTGCATCAACGCATAAAAAACCGGTCATAAAAGGCCCAAAGACTTTTTATGACCGGTAAAACCCCGATTACGTTACAGCGCCGCGCGCAGCTTTGCCGCTGAGCGGCCCAGGCGGGACAGCGTCTCCTGCCTGCCCAGCAGGCCGGCGATCTCAAACGCGCCGGCCGGCGTGTTTTCCCAGCCCGATAGCGCGATGCGCAGCGGCCACAGCACGTAGCCGTTTTTGCAGCCCTGCCCGGCGATGTAAGCGGTAACCGCGTCGTGCAGCGCATCCTCGCTCCACACAGGCACAGCGGCCAACAACGGCATCAGCTCGTCCAGCACCGTAAGCGCCGACACCGCGTCGGTCTTCATGCGCTTGTTGGCAAACAGGGCGGTGTCGTAGTCGGGCATCTCGCTTAAAAAGCCCAGCTTGGGCGCCAACTCAGAAAACACCTCACAGCGCGGCTGCAAAAGCTCGGCCAGCCGGCGCGTGTCAAAGCGCGTCGTATCGATGGCGTCGGCAATCCACGGCAGCATAGCCGCCTCGAACGCGTCCACGTCCATGCGCTGCAGGTAGGTAAAGTTAAAATGGCGCAGTTTAAGCGGGTCAAACACCGCCGGCGATTTGCTCAAGCCTTTTAAATCGAAGGCCTGCACCATTTCATCCAGCGTGAAAAACTCCCGGTCGTCGCCGGGGCTCCAGCCCAGCAGCGCAATGTAATTGACGATGGCTTCCTTTAAGTACCCTTGGTTAAGCAGGTCCTCAAAAGACGGGTCGCCGTGACGTTTGGACAGCTTGCGGTGGGCGTCTGCCATGATGGGCGACATGTGGATATACACCGGCCGCTGCCAGCCGAAGGCATCGTAAAGCAGGTTATACTTGGGCGTGGAGGACAGATACTCGCTGCCGCGCATCACGTGCGTGATGCCCATCGTGTGGTCGTCCACGACGTTGGCAAAGTTATACGTGGGCATGCCGTCGCTTTTGATGAGTATCATGTCGTCCAGCGTGTCGGTATCCACGGCGATATGGCCAAAGAGCACATCGTCAAAATCAGCCTGGCTGTGGTCGGGCACGTTCTGGCGGATGACGTAAGGCTCGCCGGCGCCCAAGCGCGTCTGCACCTCGTCGGCGCAGAGATGGGCGCAGTGCTTGTCGTATTTAAACGTCTCACCCCGGGCCTCATATTGGGCGCGCAGGCCGTCCAGGCGCTCCTTGGTGCAGAAGCAGTAGTAGGCCTTGCCCTTTTTTACCAGCTCCTGCGCATAGGGCAGATACATATCCTTGCGCTGCGATTGGATATACGGGCCGTAGTCGCCGCCCACATCGGGGCCTTCGTCCCAGTTAAGGCCCGCCATCCGAAGCGAGCGGTAGATGGCTTCCACGGCGCCCTCGACGTAGCGCTGCTGGTCGGTGTCCTCGATACGCAAAACGAAGGCGCCGTCGTTTTTTCTGGCATATAGATAGGTATAAAGCGCCGAGCGCAGCCCGCCCAAATGCATAAAGCCGGTGGGGCTGGGCGCAAAGCGCGTCCTGACCTGTTGCATAGTTTCCGCTCCCTTTTTATAGTAATCCCAGCTTTTTGCCGGCAAGCAGCACACCCGCGACGGTCTTGCTGTCGGTAATCTCGCCGCGCAGCACCCTGCCCGCCACGGCTGCGAAAGGTTCAAAGGCCACGTTTAAAAATTCGTCCTCGTCGGCATGGGCCTGCTTCTGGTGCAGCCCGGTGGCCAGATAGATATGGATGGCCTCGCTACAAAAGCCCGGCGTCGTATCCAGCACCGTCAAAAGCTCCAGATGGTCGGCGTCCATGCCCGTCTCTTCGGACAATTCCCGCCGCGCGCAGGCATCCGGCGCTTCGCCAGCGTCCAGCTTGCCGGCGGGTATCTCGTCGGTCACGCGCTCCAGCGCCATGCGGTACTGGCGCACCATGCAGATGCGCCGCTCCTCGTCGACGGCCACGACAGCGGCGGCGCCGGGGTGTACGATGATGTCGCGGACGGCCGCACGGCCGTTGGGCAGCCGTGCCTGCCAACGCTGCCACGTCAAAAAAGCGCCCTGGGCGACGATGTCGCAGCTTATCTTCTTTTCCATGAGGTTTTGATCCATGCTACCCCTTTTTCTGCTGCCTGGCCCAGCTATCCTTTAAGCTGACGACGCGATTGAATACCGGACGTTGCGCCGTCGAGTCGGCGTCGGCACAGAAGTAGCCGTTGCGCACAAACTGGTAGCGCTGCTCGGCCGCCGCGCCGCCCAGCATGGCCTCAACGCGGCAGCCGCTCAACACCGTCTTGGACGCCGGATTGACGCGGGCCATTACGTCGATGACCTTATCGCGGCCGAAGGCCTCTTCATTCTCGTCGTCGGCGTCTTCGTATTCGTCGAGAATGAGCCTATCGTACAGGCGCACTTCGGCGAGCACCGACGTGCCGGCCTCTACCCAGTGCAACGTGCCCTTTACCTTGCGGTTGGCGCCCTCCATGCCGGTGCGCGAGTCCATGTCGACGGTGCAATTGACCTGCACCACAGCGCCGTCTTCGTCCTTAATCACGTCTTCGCACCGGATGATGTACGCGCTCTTTAGCCGCACTTCGCCGCCGGGCTTAAGCCGGAAGAAGCCCTTCACCGGCTCCTCCATAAAGTCGCCGCGCTCAATATACAGTTCCCGGCCAAAAGCCACCTTTCGCGTGCCCATGTCCGGGTTCTTCGGGTGGTTTTCGCACTCCATATAGTCGATTCTATCGGCGGGCCAGTTGGTCAGCACCACTTTAAGCGGTTCCAACACCGCCATGGCCCGGGGCGCTGCGGCGTCCAAATCCTCGCGCACGCAGGCTTCCAGCAGACCGTAATCGACGGTGCTGTCGGCCTTGGATACACCGGCCCGGCCAATGAAATCCCGGATGGCGGAGGGCGTAAAGCCGCGCCGGCGCATGCCGCGCAGCGTGGGCATACGCGGGTCGTCCCAGCCGCTCATATAGCCGCTGAACACCAGCTGGCGCAGATAACGCTTGGACAGCAGCGTGCCGGTAATCTTCAGCCGCGCAAACTCAATTTGCCGCGGCCTGTGGGCAAAGCCCAGCCGGTCTATCACCCAGTCGTACAGCGGTCGATGGATTTCATATTCCAGCGAGCACAGCGAGTGCGTGATACCCTCCAGCGCATCCTGGATGGGGTGGGCAAAGTCGTACATCGGATAAATACACCAGTCGTCGCCGGTGCGCCAGTGCGTGGCGTGCTTGATGCGGTAGATGACCGGATCGCGCAGCAACACGTTGGGGCTGGCCATGTCAATTTTAGCCCGCAGCGTCCGCGCGCCGTTTTCGAATTCGCCGGCACGCATGCGCCGGAACAAATCCAGGCTCTCGTGCGCCGGGCGGTCACGCCAGGGGCTGTTTTTACCCGGCTCGGTCAACGTGCCGCGATAAGTACGGGTCTCGTCGGGCGTCAGCTCGTCCACGTAGGCGTCGCCGCTGCCGATGAGCTGTTCGGCGAAATCGTAGATCTGCTGCGAATAGTCCGAGCCGTAAAACACGCCGCCGGTGATGTCGTAACCCATCCATGCGATGTCCTGCATCAGCGCGTTGACGTATTCGATGTCCTCCTTTTCGGGGTTCGTGTCGTCAAAGCGCAGGTTGCACAGGCCGCCGTATTTTTCGGCGGTGTTAAAGTCGATGCACATGGCCTTTACGTGGCCGATGTGGATATAGCCGTTGGGCTCGGGCGGAAACCGCGTGTGGATATGGTGGGGAACCTTGCCCGCCAAAATATCGGCGTTAATTTCCTCTTCGATAAAGTTCGCAGCGTCCTTGACTTCTGCTTTAACCGGGTACTCCATTGCGTAAACCCCCAAATCTGTTCTTCGTGCGCCGCGCTGCGGCTTTTCTGCCATATGATACCATGTTCCGCCGGTAATTGCCACGTAAAACAGGCCTTTGGCGGGAAAGCGCCTGTAGCGTGCCCGATCAACATCCCTTTTGTTGTACCAGTATGGCGCGCCGGCGGCGGAGCCATACCCGAAGCGTCGTGTAAAGCAAAAGGGACGCATGGATATGCGTCCCTGAAAGGAATCTGTACCGCGGGATTAGCGCTTGCTGAACTGGGGCGCGCGGCGGGCGGCCTTCAAGCCGTACTTCTTGCGCTCCTTCATGCGGGAATCGCGGGTCAGGAAACCGGCCTTTTTCAAAGCGGGACGCAGTTGCGCGTCGGCCTGCAGCAGGGCGCGGGAGATGCCGTGCCGGATGGCACCGGCCTGACCGCTCAACCCACCGCCTACCACGTTGACCAGAACGTCGTAGTTACCCTGGGTCTCGGTGAGAACCAGCGGTTGTCGCACGATGAGTTTCAGCGTTTCCAGACCAAAATAGTGATCGATATCACGCTCATTGATGAGAATATTTCCGGTGCCCGGAACCAAACGAACGCGAGCAACGGAGGATTTTCTGCGACCGGTGCCGCGATACTGTATAGCGTCTGCCATTTTCGTCTCCTCCTGCGTTAGATATCAAGCACTTCGGGCTTTTGGGCCTCGTGCTTGTGTTCGGGACCGGCGTAAACCTTCAGTTTTTTGAGCATTTCGCGTCCCAGAGCGTTCTTAGGGAGCATCCCTTTGATGGCGTGTTCCAGCGCAAAGGTGGGATGCTTGGCCATCACGTCCTGAAAGGAACGTTCCTTTAAACCGCTTACATAACCGGTGTAATGCTTATAGATTTTATCGGTTTCCTTTTTGCCGGTTACCGCAATCTTTTCGGCATTTACGATGATGACATAGTCGCCGCAATCCACATGTGGCGTAAAATAAGCCTTATTCTTGCCGCGCAGTATGGCGGCAATCTGGCTGGCCAGGCGGCCCAGCGTCTTGCCTTGGGCATCGACGACGTACCACTTCCGCTCAACCGTCGCGGCGTTCGCCATGAACGTCTTCATGATAAACCTCCTGTAATGTGGGCGCTTCAACTGCCGGTGTGGGGACGCCGTAAGCCTAATTGCCCGTGCGAATTTACGGCCGGGGCTGAATCTGGCCGGATTAGCGCATACCTATTCTATCTAAACCAAAAGGCGATGTCAATGCGGATTTGCCACTTTTTTAAGCAAATCGGCGGCTTTTTCAGTCAAACAGCCGCGTGCGGACGATGGCCTGCTCACGCCGGGCGCCTACGCCTATCATGGCCACCGGCACGCCGGTCAGCTCTTCGATGCGCCGGATGTAAGCCTGGGCGGCGGCGGGCAGGTCTTCAAAGACGCGCACGTCGGAAATCTGGTCGCTCCAGCCCTGCATCTGCTCGTAGATGGGCGTGCAGCCTTCCAAATCCTCCAGCCGCGCCGGGAACGCATCGATGCGCCGGCCGTCCTTTTCGTAGGCCACGCAGATCTTCACGTCGTCAAACCCGCCGAATGTATCCATGCGCGTGACGGCCAGATGGGTTAAGCCGTTGACGCGGGCGGCATAGTTGAGGATGACGGCATCCAGCCAGCCGCAGCGGCGGGCCCGGCCGGTGGTAGCGCCGTATTCGTGGCCCTTTTCGCGGATGGCGCTGCCGATCTCATTGTCCTGCTCCGTGACGAAGGGGCCCTTGCCTACGCGGGTCGTGTA
>JAQVWW010000293.1 GCA_028709505.1 Eubacteriales bacterium | reverse complement strand
GCTGAGAACTCACCACAATCACCATCCTACATTTTTTTAAAGCTTATTATATCAGGGGCGGATGCCCGCCCCGCTTTAACCGCTACAGCAAAATGATCCACTTTAAGATGCTGGGGAAAATGCAGACGACCGCTATCAGGCGGACGGTCTGCAGGATGAGCACGTTGGTCGTGTTACACCCCAAATCGTCGGCCATCAGCGACATCTCTTGTATGCCGCCCGGCGATATGGACATCAGGCTGGAGGGCAAGTCCATCCTGGTGGCGCGGTGCATCAGGTAGCCCAGCAGCGCCGTAAACAAAAAGACCGTAGCCACCAGCACCAGCACCGGTGGCAACAGCGTGCTCAGCCGGCGAAAACTGTCGGCATCCATACGGGCGCCGAGGAAGGCGCCGGCCGAAGCCTGTATCCAAAAGCGCAGCCCCGGCGGTACGTAAGCCCGTTCGGTCTTCAGGTTGAAGGCGGCGCTGGCCAGCATGCTACCCACCATGCCGCCGGCGGGTATTTGAAGGAAAATGCACACGATGCCGCCGGCGATGCTGCACAGCGCTGTCCACAGAAAATTACGCGCCTGCGCCGGCGAAGAAAACCATTGCCCGCGCGGCGCCGGGTTGTCGTGTGCCTGCACGGAAGCCTCAGGGGCCTGCGCAGGCGCTTTTTTTGCGATGGCGCGAAAGACCGGCGGATAGACCAAAATGATGGCAAACAGCCGCGCCAGCTGCAGCAGCGATACGGTGGCCGAATCGGCGCCCAGTTCGTCGGCGATGAGCGCCATATCCGACACGCCGCCCGGCGCCGCCGCGAACAGCGCCGTGGCCAAGTTAAGCCGGCACAGCTTGTGCAGCGCCAGCCCTAACGAAACATTCAGCACGATCAAACCCGCAATCAAAAACCCCGCGGGCTTCCACATATTTTTCAGGCGCAAGACGTCGCTTTTGCCGATGGTATGGCCCAGCAGCGCGCCGCTGCAGATTTGCATGACCGAACGAAAAGCCACCGGCAGGTAGCCCCAGCCGGTTACCACGTTAAACGCCGTCACGCACAGCATGGCGCCCAGCAAAGCGCCGGCGGGAAGCTTGCATTTTTTTGCAACAAAGCCGGCCGCATAGGCCAAGGCCAGCGTGCCGGCTATCGATAGGATATCTTCCACAGCCAGTTCCCCAAACCCCAAAAACTTACAACGTTTTTACAATCGTTTTCATTATAGGCAACTTATGGGCGATTTGCAAGAGATGCCGGCGGGCAGGCGAGCCTATTTAGCACAGGTATTGGTTCTCGGCGCGCTGCCAGTCCACCAGGTTCCACCAGTTGTTTATATATTCGGCGCGATCGTTTTTGTAATCCAGATAGTAGGCGTGTTCCCATACGTCGCACAGCAGCACCGGCCGGCACGCTGTGCCTTCCAGCGTCACCTGATACGGCGTGGACAGGATATGTAACCGGCCGGCGTCGTCGGCGCACAGCCACACCCACCCCGAGCCGAACCGATCCACGCCGGCCTGGGCAAAGGCGGTTTTGAGCGCGCCAAAGGAGCCGAACTGCCCTTGGATGGCGCGCAGCAGCTGCCCGTGGGGCTGCGACGTGACGGGCATCATGCCGGCAAAATAAAAAGCGTGGTTGTACACGCCGCCGGCGCTGTTGCACAGCCTGGTGCCGGTGGGGCCGGGCAGCAGCGTCGCCGCGCCCAGCAGCTGTGTCAGCGTCAGCTGCTGGTAAGCCGGCAGCGGCGCCAGCAGCGTGTTCAGGCTGTTTACATAGCCGGCAAACAGCTTTTCATAGTGATAATAGACGGTCTCGGCACTCAAATACGGCTCCAGCGCCGCGTAGGACGGATAGGGCAGCGGCGGCAGCGTAAAGGGGTATGTCATATCCTGCATGGGTATCATCCTTTCGTGCGTGCTATTCGATATATCCTATGCCGGCGAAAAACCGCTCATGCGGCTTTGGCCGCGTTTGAAAGGGCGGCTTTGCGGGCATGCTTTTCCTGTTTGAGGCGGGATATGCGATACAAAAAATTACTTCCCTACGCCATGAGCGGCCTGTCCGGCGCGCTGATGGCGGCAGCGTTTACATGGCAGGCCCTGCAGTGGCTGTGCTTTGCCGCGCTGCTGCCGCTGCTGTGGGCGCTGCAGGGCTGCGCCGGCTATCGCCGCGCGGCGCGCTGCCTGCTGGTCTATGGCGTGGTTTACCATGTGCTGCTGCTGCAATGGCTGTATCAGCTGGCGCCGCTGACGCGGGTGGGCCTTGCCCCCGGCGCGTCTTATTGGGTGCTTACCGCCGCACTATTGGCCATCGCGCTGGTGGAAGCATCGCTGCTGGCGGCGCCGGCGGCTTGCGCCGTTTGGCGAAGAACCGGCGGCTGGCCGGACATTGCGCGGCTGGGCTTTTTTTACATTCTGGGCGAAGCGCTTCAGGAGCGCGCCGGCGCGCTGGCCTTCCCCTGGGGCCGGCTGGGCGCCGTGTGTACCGCTTTGCCGTGGATGCAGAGCGCGTCGCTGCTGGGCTCGCTGTTTTTATCGTTTCTCGTCGTGTGTGTCAACGGCTGCCTGTTTTACGCGCTGAAGCGTCGCTGTTGCCGTGCCGGTGCGCTGTACGCCGCCGGCGCGGCGGCCCTATTGGCGGCCAATCTGCTGGGCGGCGCACTGCTGCTGCGGTATACGCCGGCCCCCGAACGCTGGGTGGACGTGGCGCTGGTGCAGGGCAACCTGGACGGTGTGAACAAGTGGGAGCTGACCGTAGAGCAGACCATAGCGCACTACATCGACATGTCGCGCCGGCAGCTGGGCGCGGATACGCGCTGGGTGGTGTGGAACGAAACCACGGTGCTGGGCGATCTGTCTGCCGACGAAGCGCTGCGCCGGCCCATAACCGCTTTTGCGCAGGAGCACGGCGTGACGGTGTTAACCGGCATGCTGTACTACC
>JAQVWW010000292.1 GCA_028709505.1 Eubacteriales bacterium | reverse complement strand
AGCGTACCCCACGAGATGGACATCAGCGTAACGATGGTCTCAATTTTAAATACCGCCATCAGCGCCGAAAGCACGACGAAAAAGCCGCACAGCACGCGCATCAGCAGCTGCACTTTCTTTTCCGGCATTTTGGGAAACCATACGCCGCCCACCAGATCCATCGAGATGGCTGAGCTGGCCGTCAGCACCAGCGACGACAGCGTGGACATGCTGGCCGATAGCACCAGGATGACGACGATGCCCATCAGGATTTCGCCGCCCAT
The DNA here is from genome assembly GCA_028709505.1 of Eubacteriales bacterium. Classification (GTDB taxonomy): domain Bacteria; phylum Bacillota; class Clostridia; order Christensenellales; family UMGS416; genus STF2-111. Next base: position 2,732 of record JAQVWW010000292.1, on the reverse strand, counting down.
GCTGCGCATCAGCGCCGTGTTGAGCATGGCGGGCACGATGGTATCCATGTCGGTGGGCATTTCAGCCATATAGAGGCGGCCAAACACGCCCATGAAATAAGCGCCGCCGGCCACCACCAGCGCAAAAAGCGTGGAGATAAACGCCGCCTGCTTGACGGCTTTGCCGTCGCGCACGGCGTAGAATTTATGGATCATCTGCGGCAAGCCCCAGCTGCCCAGCGACGTTAGCAGCACCAGAGAGATCAATTTGACCGGGTTTGTCGTACGCACCAACGACGCCAGGTTGGGATCCATGGAAAAAAGCTTGTCCATGCCCGCCGAAAAGCCCCCCCCCGCCGGGTTGTTCATCACCCAGATAACCACCAGCACGACGCCCACCAGCATGATGATGCCCTGCACAAAGTCGGACAGCGCCGTGGCCAGATAGCCGCCCATGACCAGATACAGAGCGGTCAGCGCCGCCATGGCCACGATACAGTAAATAAACGGCAGGCCAAACGTCGCCTCAAAGAGATAGCTCAGGCCCTGGTAGACCGACGCCGAATACGGCACCATGAACACAAAGATGATCAGCGCCGAGAAAATTTTGAGGTTTTTACTGTCAAACCGCTTTCGGAAGAAGTCGGGCATCGTGCTCGCGCCCAGCGCGTGGGTCATGTTACGCGTCTTTTTTGCCAGCACGAGCCAGGCCAGCAGGCTGCCGATGAGCGCGTTGCCGATGCCAATCCACACCGCCGACAGGCCGAAATTCCAACCAAAACGGCCGGCATAACCCACAAAAATGACGGCGGAAAAGTAGGTTGTGCCGTAGGCAAACGCACTCATCCAGGGGCCGACGTTACGTCCCCCGAGAAAAAAGTCTTTGAGGTTACCGGTGTGTTTGGACGAGTAAATGGAAATGCCAATGAGAGTTGCAGCATAAATGCCAAAAAGAACATACTGCATAGAAAACTTCCTTTCTACCATACTACAAGTGCTTATTTGCCGACGTGCCGTACGTCGGACTACCATACTACAGGCGTTAGTATATCGAAAAAGAAAATTATTTGCAATAGGTGCCACAGGATTTTTATAGAGAGGGTCTGCCAACGGCAGCGCAGGAGAAGGTAAAGCTGCTTTTCGTCCTTATAAGGGGAAACGCATGAGGCGTTTACAATCTCTCCTTCTGCCGGCCGGATGGGATCGCAAGATGCCGTTGCGGGCAGCATCCTGCCACGCTGTCAGCCGCCGCAGGCGATAGCTTTTGCCTGCCCTTTTTGTGATAAAACATTGGGGACATCCCCCTTAAGCGGCGGCCCGGAGCACCGTCTGTTAAAAGCAAACGGGGAGACTTTCGTCTCCCCACCTGCAAAACGTCTTAAAAAATCTCTTTGCTGTCAATTTGTCGGCGCGCTTGGGCCAGGAAGTCGTCGCAGCTTATGACGGCGCTACCCTCTTGGCCGCGGCGGCGAACGGCGACGGTGCCGTTTTCGGCTTCGTTGTCGCCTATCACCAGCAGATAGGGCACCTTCTCCAACCGCGCTTCGCGGATCTTAAAACCAATCTTTTCGTTGCGATCGTCCACTTCCACCCGCATACCGGCGGCGGACAGTTGCCGCTTTACCTGGTGGGCATAATCCTCGGCCCGGTCGGTAATGGTCAATATCTTGACCTGCACCGGCGCCAGCCACAGCGGGAACGCGCCGGCATACTTCTCGATAAGCAGCGCCAGCGTGCGCTCGTAACAGCCGATGGAAGTACGGTGTATGACGATGGGATGCTTCTTCTCGCCGTTCTTATCCACATACAGCATGTCAAAGCGCTGGGCCAGCTGGAAGTCTATCTGGATGGTGATGAGCGTATCCTCCTTGCCGTGGACATTCTTAATCTGAATGTCCAGCTTGGGGCCGTAGAAGGCCGCCTCGCCGTCGGCTTCGGCATAGTCGATGCCCAAGCCATCCAGAATGTTGCGCATGAAATCTTGCGTATATTCCCAGCTTTCGGGATCGCCGATGTACTTTTCGCGGTTGTTGGGATCCCATTTGGAGAAGCGGTAGCTGACGTCGTCGTCCAGCCCCAGCGTTTTAAGCATAAAATGCGCCAAATCCACACAGTCGCGGAATTCATCCTGCACCTGCTCGGGCGTACAGGCCAAATGGCCTTCGGAGATGGTGAACTGCCGCACGCGAATCAGGCCGTGCATCTCGCCCGAAGACTCGTTGCGAAACAGCGTAGACGTCTCGTTATAGCGCAGCGGCAAATCGCGGTACGAGCGCAGCCGATTTAAATACGCCTGGAACTGGAACGGGCAGGTCATGGGGCGCAGCGCGAACACCTCTTCGTCTTTGTCTTCGTCGCCCAACACAAACATGCCTTCGCGGTAGTGATCCCAATGGCCGGAAATCTTGTAAAAATCCGACTTGGCCATAAAAGGCGTCTTGGTTAGCAGATAGCCCCGCTTTTCCTCTTCGTCCTCGACAAACCTCTGCAGCAGCTGCACCACCCGCGCACCTTTGGGCAGCAGGATAGGCAGGCCCTGGCCGATGACGTCTACCGTGGTGAACAGCTCCAGTTCCCGGCCCAGCTTGTTGTGGTCGCGTTTTTTTGCTTCCTCTACGCTGGACAAGTAGGCATCCATATCGGCCTTCTTATCAAACGCCGTGGCGTAGATGCGCTGCAGCATCTTGTTTTTTTCGCTGCCGCGCCAGTAGGCGCCGGCAACGGACATCAGCTTGAAGGCTTTTATCATGCCG
>JAQVWW010000291.1 GCA_028709505.1 Eubacteriales bacterium | reverse complement strand
CGATACCCAGCTTTTCCAGCGTTTCGAACAACTCTTCCAGCTCATCGGGCGTAAATTCCACGCCCCCCAGCAGCTGGTTAAGCTCCTTTTCGGTCAGCTTACCCTTGCTGCGGCCCACCTCAATCAGGCGTGCCACGCGGCTGTGCTTAAGCGCCGGAATGGTCAGCAGCTCGCCCAGCGCCAGCTCGGTGGTCTCGGCGTCCACATCGTCATCCTTGCGCGCGCTATCGGCGTCAGCCGCATCGGCATCGGGCGCCGGTTCGGCAAATTCCGTCGTGCAGAAGCCGTCCTCTTCCAGCATCTGGGTCATAGCCTCGGGCTTTTTGGCCGGCTTGCGAGCTTTACGCGCCGGCTTTTTCTGTTCTATGGCGTCTATTGTTTTTTCCTCCCACTTCTCGTCGTGGTTTTGGGGTGTGTGGTTCAAGTTCGTTCCTCCTCGCCTGTATCCCTCTGGCAGGTCAGCCGCCTCTTCTCCCGCGCAACGCCGCCTGCTGCTGCAACGCCTGCGCCAGCTGCCTTTTTAGCTGTGAACGGGTTTGTTCGTCCAGAGCGCCATTTTTGTTTAATTCGTCATTTACCGCATGAATCCTTCTTGAGAGCCTGCGCAGGTGCAATTCTTTGACGCAGTCGTCAAATATCCCCGGCGCTTCCAGCCGCTCGTCGTGGCCGATGGCAATGCGCGACCATTCGGCCCGTGCCTCGGGCGTCAATGCCGTCTCCAGCGCATGGGCGCTCAGCGCCCCGTCGGATAGCAGATACGCGGCCAGTTCGCGCAGCGCCGGCGTGGTAAAGTCGTCGGCGGTCACGCTGCGGCGCATCTCGTCGCGCTGCGCGGCGCTGTGTAAAGCCAGCGCCACAATGCTCTCCTCGGCTTTGGTGCCGGCATCCTGCCGCGCCGGCGGCGTCGGTTTATCGGGCGCCACCGGCGCCGCCTGCCGGTATGCCGGCCGGGGGGCTGCCGTGCCGCCGCCCAGGCGGTTTAGCTCCTCGGCAATGGCCGGCGCCGAAATGCCTGACAGCCGGGAAAGTTGCTGCATATATCCCTCCCGCTCCACCGGGCTTTCCAGCTTGCTCAGCACATCGCGGCAACAGCGCGCCACATACTTTATTCTTCCATCCGGCGTATGCAAATCATACTCATTCGCCAGAATTTTCAAAAAATAATCGTTTAGCGGCAGTGCTTCCTGCAACAAATCCGCAATACCGGCCTGGCCGTTGGCCCGGGCAAAGTCGTCGGGATCCAGCCCCTCGGGAAAAGTTACCACGCGAGCGTCCAGCCCTTCGGCGCGCAGGATGTCTCCGCCGCGGTTCATGGCGCTCTGCCCGGCGCGGTCGCCGTCGTACCCCAGGTAGATGCTGCGCGTATAGCGCTTCATCAACCGCGCCTGTTCCACCGTCAGCGCCGTGCCCAGCGAGGCCACCGCATAGGGGATGCCGGCCATGTGCAGCGACACGACGTCCATATATCCTTCCACGATAAAGAGCTTATCCAGCCGGCGCAGCTTATGCACCAGGTTGATGCCGTAGAGGTTCTCCCGCTTGTGAAAGATGGGCGTCTCGGGCGTGTTGATATACTTGGGCTGGCTTTTGTCCATCACGCGCCCGCCAAAGGCGATGACGCGGTTCTTACGATCGATGACCGGGAACATCACGCGACCCCGAAAGAAATCATAACGCCGGCCGTTCTTTTCGCCGGCCAGATAGGCCTGGCGCAGCGCGTCAAACGGTATGCGTTGCCCCTCCAGATGGCGCAGCAGCGCGTCGCCGTCGTCGGGTGCCCAGCCCAGGCCAAAACGCGTGATCATCCGCTCATCCAGCCCACGCCGGTGCAGGTACGCAAGCGCCTGCCGGCCGGCCGGCGTATACAGCTGCTGGTGAAAAAACAGCGCCGCCTGCCGGCAGGCTTCGTACAGCGCGTCGCGCCGGCTTTCGCCGCCGGTGCGGGTGCTTTGGGGCAGCTCCACGCCGGCACGCTCCGCCAATAGTTTGACCGCATCGGGAAAATCGCAACGCTCCATATTCTGTATAAACTGAAACACGCTGCCGCCGACATGGCACCCGAAGCAGTAATACATCTCTTTTTCGGGGCTAACGCTGAAGGACGGCGTCTTTTCGGGGTGGAACGGGCAAAGACCCCAGTAATTTCTGCCTTTTTTCGTCAAGCGAACATAGCCCGACACCACATCGACAATATCGTTGCGGGCACGCACATCTTCGATAAACTCTTCGGAAAAAAAGCCTGCCAAACCAATCTCCTTATGTTTCTTGCCGGTACGAAGGCGGCCGGCCTGTGTTTTTATGGCCTTCTTCAATAGGAATACCACATTGCCGTCATTTTAAACAATGTGCGCCGCTTTGCCCATATACGGCATACGCCATGCATTATCCCAGCATAAAATAACCAAACAAGGGGCGGTTAGCCGCCCCCTGTTCATCAGGTACGTGATATCCGATTACGCCATCTTCTCCCGCAGGGCGGCCTGCGCAGCGGCCAGACGGGCAATGGGCACGCGGAAGGGTGAGCAGGATACGTAGCTCAGCCCGACCTTGTGGCAGAACTCCACGGTGGACGGATCGCCGCCGTGTTCGCCGCAGATGCCCAGTTTGATGTCGGGACGGGTGGCGCGACCCAGTTGTACGGCCATCTCCACCAGCTTGCCCACACCCACCTGATCCATACGGACGAAGGGGTCGGACTCGTAGATCTTCTTGTCGTAGTAGGCGTCCAGGAACTTGGCGGCGTCGTCACGGCTAAAGCCGAACGTCATCTGCGTCAAGTCGTTGGTGCCGAAGGAGAAGAACTCCGCTTCCTTGGCGATTTCGTCGGCGGTCAAGGCGGCACGGGGAATCTCGATCATCGTGCCCACCTTGTAGTGCAGCGCCACGCCGGCCGATTCGATGACCTCGTCGGCGGTCTTGGTGACGACGTTCTTTACGTATTGCAGCTCCTTGATATCGCCCACCAACGGAATCATAATTTCAGGTTCCATCGCCCAGTCC
>JAQVWW010000290.1 GCA_028709505.1 Eubacteriales bacterium | reverse complement strand
CTTTGCCGGCAAAGATATGAGGATGACGGCGTATCATCTTGCGGCTGACGGCGTCGGTTACGTCGTCGGCGTCAAACGCCGCGTGCTCGCGGCCTATCTGCGCGTGGAACACCACCTGCAGCAGCACGTCGCCCAGCTCGTCGCACAGGCTGTCCATATCGGCGTCGTCGATGGCCTCGTGCACTTCGTACGTCTCCTCCAACAGGCAATCCTTGAGGGTTTCATGCGTCTGCTCCCTGTCCCACGGGCAACCGCCGGGCGCGCGCAGCCGGGCCAGGATGTCCACCAGATCGTAAAAATCGTAGCGGCTGTCGTCGGGTTCTATGGGCGGCACCAGCACCAGCGCCTGATAGCCGTAGTCGCGCTGGCGATCCAGCTCATACAGGGCAATTTCTCGAAAGCTCCCGCCCACGCCGTACAGCGCCCGCTGTTCGTCTCCATAGAACTGCGTCAGCCACAGCTTCGCCTGGGCGGCTTCCAGCGCAGAATCCAGCTGCGTTATCAAAAGCGGCAGCGTTCGGATGGGCCGCAGGCCGGTAAGCGCCATGCTGGGCAGCGTCGTATACGCGCCGCCGGCCAGGCAGCGGGTCGGTGCGCCGGCCGGCAGCAGCGATACGCCCTCGTCCACACCGGGTATCAGCTCCACCGGCGTTTGGCCGTCCAGCAGCGCCCGCACCGTCTCGTCGCCCAGCATGCCCTGACCGGGCACCGCATATACGATATCGCCGTCCTGCGCGCTATCGCGCAGCGTTTGCGCAATGTGTGCGCCCAGCTGCGTAAAATCGTCGGCCCGCTGGTATTCGGCGTCAAAGTCCACATAATTTAGATGCAGCTCGTGAAGCACGGCGATGGACGCATGCTGCGCTGTACGCACGAATATGCGCCGCGCACCGGTAAGCGCCTTTTGCGCTTTGCGGGTGATAAGATCGGCATCGCCGGGGCCTAGGCCCACCACAACAATCGTTCCCATGAAGTTCCCTTCTTTTGTAAGGTTATAGCAGGCGCATCCGGCGAAACAGCGCCAGCAGCTTATTGCCGCCGGGTATATAGCGCAGCTCGTCATCGCCCATGCCGCCCAGCGCCACCAGCGTGATTACATACGCCGGTATGGCCAGCACGATGGCCAGCACCACGGCAATCTTGCCCGGCAGCGCAAGCGCCGCCCCCTGATAAACCAGATAGGCCACGGCGCTCATGCCCAACGTAGCGCCCAGCGGCTTAAAGAACATATCGCCCCAGCCAAAGCGCAGGCCGGTAATGCGGCACACGGCGCGGGTATTGAGCAGCGCCGCCACCAGATAGCAGGCCACCGTGCCGATGCTGGCGCCGTAGATGCCGATGGCCGGATGAGACACCAGCGTATAGTTTAGTATCACTTTTATCATCGCTCCGATACACAGGCTGACCAGCGGCACGTTGACAGCGCCCAAGCCCTGCAAAATGCCGTTGGTGGTCTGCACCATCGACAAAAACAGCGCTCCGCCGGCGGCGATGGTCATCAGCTGCACCGACATGCCCATCTCATCGGCGGCGATGGTCCGCCCATAAATCAACGACAAAATGGGATGTGCCAGCACCATCAGCCCCGCCGCCGCCGGCATCACCAGCGATATGGAAATCTTGATGCCCAGCCCGCTTTTTTGCGCGATGCCGGCTGCATTGCCCTGGCGCTGCGAACGCGCCACCGCCGGCACCAGGCTCATACTCAGCGCCAACGACAGCACGCTTGTGACGTTGACGATGTTGTTTACCATGCCCAAAAGGCCTATCATGCCCCGGCCGGTATCGGCGCTGACGCCGCTTTGCTGCAGGCGGTTCTGCAGCGTCAGCGAGTCTATCATCATGGCCAGCGCCATCACCGACGCCGCCAGCATGATGGGGACGGCCAGTTTCAAAAGCCTGCCCACAATGGTGCGGGTGGGCATCACGTGGCGGCTTTCAGGCCGCTCCCGCGGCAGCTTTCGGCCCCGCAAAAAATAGGCGCCCATCAGCATCAGCAGCGCCAGCACCTCGGATATGGACACGCCCACCAACGCGCCGGCGGCGCCGTACTGCACGCCGTGCCGGCCGAACACTTTGGCCAGATAAAGGCCCAGCACCAGCTTGACCAGCTGCTCCAGCACCTGCGAGAGCGCCGTGGGCGCCATGTTCTGCAGGCCCTGGAAATAGCCGCGGTACACCGATATCAGCGCCACAAAAAACAGCGCCGGCGACAGCGCCATCAGACTTTCCTTGACCAGCGGATCGCGGATGACGCCGGCGATGGGGCCGCTTAGGCAAAACAGCGCCACCGACGAAACCAGCCCCACAAAGAATAGCAGCGTCATCGAAATGCGGAAGATTTTCCGTATTGTCTTATATTCACCCAGCACCATGGCCTCGGATACCATCTTGGCGATGGCCGACGGAATGCCCGACGTGGAGAATATCAGCAGATAATTATAAAAGGGATATGCTTGCGTATAGATACCGACGCCTTCGCCGCCGATAAAATATGCCAGTGGAATGCGATAAAACGCGCCGATAAGTCTGACCAGCAGACCCGCCGCGGCCAGCATCGCCGCACCCTTGAGAAAGTTGTTTTTGGTGGAGTGTTGCGCCATAGTCGCCCCTATCCCGCAGGTACCCCGCAGCTATTCTTACTATGTATAGGTGGTATCATAGGATAAATGCATAAAATAGTCAAACATTTCGCGTTCGGGCCGCCCCGGCGTACGGCTGGCCAAAAGAAGGTATTTTCGAAGGATATCGGGCAAAAACCCAGCGCCCGACAAACGGAACCGCACATCTGCAATTACGCATCTGTGCGGTTCTTCTATGCCTTGCGCAGGAGGATGGCGCTGTGGTTTGCGGTTCGGCTTAAGCGACGGTTTGCTGTCATTAGCTACCTATGCGCAGGGAAAGCAAAAGGTGCGCCCGGCGGCTATTGCTCCATCTGCTTGCCGATGAAGTTGGACACGGTTTTGCATACCTTGGCCTCCAGTTCGCCCATCTGCGCGCCGAT
>JAQVWW010000289.1 GCA_028709505.1 Eubacteriales bacterium | reverse complement strand
AGCTCGCGCTGCAGGCGCAGATTCAGCGCGTGCACGCCCAGGTCGCCCTTCTTCATCGGGCAGAGTACCTGGATATCCCGCAGGCGGTCGTAGCCCTTGTATTTGACCAGCCGGTGCGTGACCAGCGCCACCGTCGACTCCAGCGCCTCGTCGGCGCTGCCTTTGCGCTCAAAGAAAAAGTCGGCGTTGGCGCGGTTGAGGATGGGGGCTTGGCCAATATTGACGCGGTGCGCGTTGATGGTGATCAGGCTCTCTTCGGCCTGGCGATAGATGTGCGTCAGCCGCACCACCCGGGCCACGCCGCTGGCAATGATGTCTTTGAGCACGTTGCCCGGCCCCACCGACGGCAACTGGTCGGCATCGCCCACCAGCACCAGCCGGCAGCCCGGTTCCACTGCCTTGAGCATCTGCTGCATCAGCAACAAATCTACCATCGACATCTCGTCGACGATGAGCACGTCGGCATCGATGGGGTTGTCCTCGTTGCGTTTAAACCCGCCGGCAACGTCTCCCATGGCGCTGTACTCCAGCAGCCGGTGCAGCGTCTTGGCCTCGCGGCCGGTGGTCTCGGTCATGCGCTTGGCCGCCCGGCCGGTGGGCGCCGCCAGCGCCACTTCCCAACCCGCCGCCTCCATCAGCCCTATAACGCAGTTGATGATGGTGGTCTTGCCGGTGCCCGGCCCGCCGGTCACCACGGTAACGCTGTGTGAAAGAGTCGACAGCACTGCCTGGTTCTGCTCATCGGAAAGCTCAATCTGCCGATGGCGGGCCACAGCCTCCAGCATCGGTGCGGCGTCCTGCCAGGGCTGCTGGGGCGTCTGGGCGGCCAGCAGCCGCAGCCGCTGGGCCACGTCGCGTTCGGCATGGCGGTACAGCGGCAGCCAGGCAAATACGTCGTCTCCCATCCTCTCCAAAAGGACGCCGCCCTGTATGGCCAGCCGGCCCAGCGCTTCCTCCACGTGGGTGCCGTCGCCCAGCAGCGCGGCGGTTTCGTGCAGCAGCTGCTGCTGGGGCAGGCACGTGTGCCCGTTTTGCGCGGCGGCCTCGCGCAGCACGTGCTGCAGCGCCGCGCGGGCCCGTTGCTGCGAACCGGGATCCACGCCCATACTCTGTGCGATGCGATCGGCGGTGCGAAAGCCGATGCCGTCCACATCGTCCACCATGGCGTAGGGGTCGGCGCGCACCTTCTGCTCGGTGGCGGCGCCATATTTTTTATAGATGCGGGCGGCATAGCCGGCGGTGACGCCGATGGACTGCAAGAACACCATCGACGCCTGCATCTCGTAATGCGCGGCAAAGCCCTGGGCGATTTCCCGGGCCTTTTTGGGGCTAATGCCGTTGATGCGTGCCAGCCGCGCCGGCGCGTAACGCAGCACATCCAGCGTTTCGGCGCCGAACTCGTCCACCATCTTCTGGGCGGTAACCGGCCCTACGCCGGGCACGATGCCCGACGACAGATACCGCCGGATGCCCTCGACGTTGTCCGGCGCGCGCACCGCCGCGGCGGATATCTGAAACTGTTGACCGTAAGTGGCGTGGGTGCCCCATTGGCCTTCCAGCTCCACCGTCATGCCCTCGTATAGCTGGGGCACCGTGCCTACGGCGGTAAAAAGCTCGTCGTCGACGGAAATCTCGGCTACGGTATATCCATTGTCCTCGTTGCGATAAATGATTCCCTCGACGACGGCGGTTATTTTTTCCATACGGCAATCCTTTCCATTGGTATTCTTTATCATATCACGAACCACCGCCAATGTCGCGCGCTGCTGGGAGCGACGCAAAAATTCGCCGGCGTGCCAAAATTCTACCGCGTTGCGGCCTAAGGTGCTATAATGCATATAAAAACAAATTCGGCCGCTGAAAAGGGATGGGCGGTCGCAGGAGGAACCGCATGCAGCCGACACAAAAAGCACCTTTGACCCGGAAGCAAAATATCCTGCAGTTTATCAAGTTTACGCTGTTCTCGGCATCGGCCGGCCTGGTGCAGGTCGTCTCCTTTACGCTGCTGTTCGAGCTGGCGCATCTTGGTTACTGGCCCAGCTATCTGGTGGCGCTGGTGCTGTCGGTGCTGTACAACTTCACCGTCAACCGCCGCTTTACGTTCCAGTCGGCGGCCAGCATCCCGCTGGCCATGCTCAAGGTGGCCGGATACTACGCAGTGTTCACGCCGCTTTCCACGTGGTGGGGCGACGCGCTGACCCGCCTGGGCTGGAACGAGTATCTGGTGCTGGCCGGCACGATGGTGATTAACCTGGTCACCGAGTTTCTGTTCTGCCGGCTGGTCGTGTACCGCGGCAGCATCAACAGCCGCGCCGGGGCCGCATCCGGGGAATAGCCTATTGCTGCCCTTCCCGCGCAAAATAATCGGGGGCTGCTGACAAGTCGATACCAAAAAGGAGAACCTCCCATGAAATATTACAAAAAGCTGATTGGTCGCAATATTTACTTATCTCCGATGCGCATAGAAGATGCCGAAACTTACACAAAGTGGCTCAATGACCTTTCGGTGACCGAGAATCTTGGTTCCTCACATCATTTGATATCCGTTCCCGGCGAGCAGGAGTGGATACGTAACAACGCGCAGGGCACACAATTCGCCATTGTCAAAGCCGAAAATGACGAGCTCATCGGCAATTGTGGGTTTCATAATATAAACCAGATGCGCCAATGCGCGGAAGTTGGGATATTTATAGGCGATGAAGAAAACCGAAGCAACGGCTATGGCTCGGAGGCGATGACCCTCCTTGTGGATTTCGGATTCCACTACTTGAATCTGAACAATATCATGCTGAAGGTTTTTTCTTTCAATCAGCGGGCGGTAAACTGCTATAAAAAAGTCGGTTTTAAAGAGATTGGCCGCAGGCGCCAAACATACTACTTAAAAGGCAACTATTGCGACGAGATTTTGATGGATATCATCCGCTCTGACAGGTAGCAAGAATGCCGGTTAGCCGCATCGTGAAATCCTAGCAAATTCCCGCTTATTGCCCCACAGGCAAGGCTTGCGCCCTCTTTGCTTCT
>JAQVWW010000288.1 GCA_028709505.1 Eubacteriales bacterium | reverse complement strand
CAGGGCGAAGCCGCTTTTCTCATCCCCGACGAAGGCGAAGTGGATTTCTTTTTACCCAAGGGCAAGCGCATGGGTGCCATGAACGGCGACCGCGTGCTGGCCAAGGTGCTGCGTCGCGCCGAAGGCGGACGCCGGGCCGAGGCCGAAGTGACGCAGGTGGTGCGGCGCGCCAATCCTACCATTGTGGGCGAATATTTCCCCGCCGCCCGGGGCGGCACCGTCGTATCTACCGATACGCGCATGAAGGACGCCATTACCATCGCGCCGGGCAACGAGCTGGGCGCCTTTGAAGGGGCGCTGGTGACGGTGGAGATTCTGCGCTATCCCGACGACAAGCGCGAGGGTACCGGCCGCGTGCTGGAGGTGCTGGGTGGCAAGGGTGAGTTCTCGGCCCAGCTCAAGGCCATCATCCGCCAGCACAAGCTGCGCGACGAGTTTCCCGAAAAAGCGCTGCAACAGGCCCAGGCTGCGCCGGACGCCGTATCGCCCGCCGAGCTTGCCGGCCGGCTGGACTTGCGGCAGACCCGCACCTTTACCATCGACGGCGCCGAGGCCAAAGACCTGGACGACGCCATATCCCTTACGATGCTGCCCAACGGCAACTACCTGCTGGGCGTGCACATTGCCGACGTTTCGCACTACGTGACCGAAGGCTCGCCCATCGACGGCGAAGCGCAGCAGCGGGGCACGTCGGTGTATATGCTCAACACCGTCATACCGATGTTGCCCGAACGGCTGTCCAACGGCATTTGCTCGCTGCACGGCGGCGTGGAGCGCCTTACGATGACGGCGCTGATGGAGCTAAGCCCCAACGGCGAGAATGTCGACCTGACGCTGTCGCCCAGCGTCATCAAGAGCAGCGCCCGACTGACCTACGACGCGGTGAACCGTGCGTTGGAGCAGGGCGATGACAGCGACTTTGCCGGCATCCCCGGCGTACTGGCCGATTTAAAGCGGATGAACGAGCTGCGCGAAGTGCTTTACCAGCGGCGCAGCCGGCGCGGCGCCGTGGATTTGGATATCGACGAGGCCGATATCCGTATCAATGCCGATGGGGAGCCCACCGATATTCTGTTGCGTGACCGCGGCATGGGCCAGCGGCTCATCGAAGAGTTCATGCTGTGCGCCAACGAGGCGGTGGCCGAGCATCTCAACCGCATAAATATGCCCAATATTTACCGCGTGCACGACGTGCCCGACCCGGAGAAGATGGCGGCGCTGGAAGTGTTTTTAAAGAATCTCGGCGTTCCCACCGAACGCCTGCGCGGCGACGTGCACCCGCGCCAGCTGCAGAAGGTGCTGGAGAACGCCGCCGATACGCCCTTTGCCAACATCGTCAGCCGTGTGCTGTTGCGCAGCATGCAAAAGGCGCTGTACACCACCGATAACCGCGGCCATTTTGGCCTGGGGGCGCGGTACTACTGTCATTTCACGTCGCCCATCCGCCGCTATCCGGACCTGTGCGTGCACCGTATGATCAAACGAGCTCTTACAGCGTTCCCGCAGCGGCAGGAAGGGGAACTGCTGGCCGATAAGCTGCAAAAGATCGCCCAGCATGCGTCTCAGGCCGAGCGTGCCGCCATGGAGGCCGAGCGGGACGCCGACGACATGATGATGGCCCGCTACATGGCCAAGCACATAGGCGAGGAGTTCGACGGCGTCATTTCGGGCGTCACCGAGCACGGATTTTTCGTGGAATTGGCCAACCTGGTAGAGGGGTTTGTGCGGGTGGCCGATCTGAACGACTGGTTTGTGCTGGATAGAGAGCAGTACTGCCTGCGCGGCGAGCGCAGCAAAAAGATCTACCGTATGGGTGAGCCGGTGCACATCGTCGTATCGGCGGTAGACATTGATAGCGGTCGCATTGATTTCAGCATAAAAGAACAAAGTTTGCGTTGACTTACCCGGCGCGCTGTTATATATTAATTCCATCAATCGCCGGTGTTTGACTGCAAAGGCGCACAAAGCCGGATGGGGCGAACAAAGGGGGTTTACCACCCTCTTTTCTTTTGCCGGGAAAGGCCGCCGGCCGAGCGGCCATCGCGCCAAACGCACAAAGGCCATGTGTGCCGGCGCCCGGCGGGGATTGCCCCGGGAATCCGCCCACGAAGACAGGAGAGAGCGCATATGATCCGCACCTTTACCCAGGAAGTCTCGTTTTTTGGCCAGCATGAGCCCCAGCAGCTGCTGGAGCGGTTTGGTAGCCCCCTTTATGTGTACAATGAGGGGATTTTGCGCCAGCGCTGCCGCGAAATGAAAAATCTGGTCCGTTACGAGAACTTCAGCGCCGACTATTCCACCAAGGCCAACGCCAACCTGTCGCTGTTGCGTATCGTGCATCAGGAGGGGTTAGAGGCCGACGCCATGTCGCCCGGCGAAATCCACGTGCTGCTGGCGGCGGGCTTTGCGCCCGATGAAATTCTGTTCGTCTGCAACAACGTGTCGGCCCAGGAGATGGGTTACGCGGTACGGCGGGGCATCACCGTCAGCATCGATTCGCTGTCGCAGCTGGATACGTTCGGCCGGGCGTTTCCCGGCCATGCGGTGGCGGTGCGGCTGAATACCGGCTACGGCGCCGGGCACCACGAAAACGTCGTGACCGCCGGCGACAAGACGAAATTTGGCATCAACGACGATAAGGTAGACGACATCCTGGCCATTGCCGCGCGTTACGGCCTGCGTATTATCGGCGTCAACCAGCACATCGGTTCGCTGTTCATGGACGAGCAGGCCATCGTGCAGGCGGCGCGCGTGTTGTTTACTACGGCGCTGCGCTTCCCGGACTTGCAATTTGTCGATATGGGCGGCGGCTTTGGCATTCCGTACCGCAAGCAGCAGGGGCAGGCGCCGCTCAAGCTTGCGCCGTTCCAGACACGCCTAGATGAAGAAATTTCCGCTTTTGTGGCGCGCTACGGGCGGCGGGTTAAGATCAAGAGCGAACCCGGCCGCTATATCGGGGCCGAGGCCGGCGTGCTGCTGGGCCGGGTGCTGGCCGTCAAAGAAAACAGCGGCATTACCTACGTGGGC
>JAQVWW010000287.1 GCA_028709505.1 Eubacteriales bacterium | reverse complement strand
AGCGTGCGCTTGGGCGCTCCCCACCATCCGCCTTCGTTGTTGTCGTTGCCATCGGGCCGCACATATATCGCATACGTGCCCGGCGGCAGGCGGGCTGCACGCGGGCCTGCAAAGCCGGGCAACACATCATTGACGTACACCGGCCCGGTGTACAGCGCATCGGCGTTGACGCGCTCGGCGCTGACGCCGTTGTCGTCGATGCTGACGCGGCTGATGTCGGTGTTGGACGGGTCTATGATATCTACCAAAAAGTTTTGTGTCCGCGCGTTGAGATTTGCACCGTACAGGCTTAGATTCCCGGCGCTGATGTCGATGCCCGCCGTCTTGAGCGTCTCGGCCCCGGCGGCCACCCAGGCGGCGCCGTCCCAGCGCGTTAAAAGGTTAGGCGTCGCCGCCGTATCCAGCCACAGCCGGCCTATGGGCGGGTCTTCGGGCGGCGTGCTGCCCACAGATGGCTTTTCGCCGTCGTAGATGGTTTGGCTTACCTTCAGACTGATCTGCGCGGCGTTCTGCTGGATGAGGGAGCTGTGTTCGCCTACCGTCTCGCCCAACCCATCCAGCGCGGCGGCCTCGGCCTTGGAATCGATGACGTCGCGCAGGCTGGAAGAAAGCTCGCGACGGGTCAGGTTGCCTTGTACTTTTGTGAATAGATACCGCAGCATATCGTTGAGGTTTTTCAGGTTGCCGGCCGCCGTGTTCTGCAGGGGCTCATATTTTCCCCATGGCATACGATCCCTCCTTTGTGTTTCCAATACGCACAACATAACCGACCCGACGGCCTTTTCTGGGCGTCACGGCCATTGACTTTTGGGGATGAGCGGGAGCGGATAATGGACGGGCAGGGGCGCCCACACCGCCGGTTCATAAAGGCGCGATTGTGTTTGCCGGCAGGTTTAGCAAGAGAAACTGCGGTGCATTTGGCAGCGCAGCGGGAACGATTGGCGCAATGAAATTGTTCTGGAAAGCCGTTCAAAGTGGCGATATGGGTACGGAAAAATGCAAGTATTGCAAAAAATTACGGCTTATGCGGTATCCTTGTAAAAAACAAACGGGTGAAACTATGTTCCTCGCCACGCACGGGCGCAAATGGGCGGATTGCTTACTTTTGATAGCTAACAATTTGTTTTTTCATGCAGAAAAAATATTGCTAAAACATGCGCAAGCAGAAATTCCCATTGTATCTAATCAGGTGCGCAAAACACATAGTGGTTTCAAATTGCATCCCTTTTCAAGCAAGGTATCGATAAATAGTATCTTTTCAACGTTCCGCGCAGCCGGCTTATGCTGCCAAAAGGCCGCTTTGACATCATCAGCCGGCACAAAGGCGCCCCGGCCCGCCGGCCGGGCCAGCGGCGCAGCGTGGTGGTTTTTTTGCTGGTTGCCGTAGAATTACCATAAAAAAGCCCACCCGGCAGCGGAAGGCTTCGTCGCCGGGGTGGGCTATCGTTGCATATACGCGTACAGATACGCTCTATCAGGCGCATTGCTGCCGGCCAGCCATCCTGCGCCGCTTTGCAGCGCGCAGTTTGCCGTCGCCCGGCTTCTCTACATGCCCCGCGCCCGGGCAATGGCCGCTATAAACGCCTGCGCCTTGCGCGTGATGGCGGCGTAATCGCCGGTTTTGGCGCCGGCGGTCAGCGAAGAGCCCGCACCCAACGCCACCGCACCGGCGCTTATCCACTGGGCGGCGTTGTCCACCTCCACCCCGCCGGTGGGCATCAGCTTAGCCTGGGGCAACGGCCCCAGCAGCGACGAAAGGATGGCCGGCCCGAACAGATTGGCCGGAAACACCTTTAGCAGGTCGGCGCCGGCTTCCATGGCCCGCACCGCCTCGCGCACCGTCATAACGCCGGGCATGCACGCCACGCGATAGCGGTTGCACAGACGCAGCGTGTCCTCGTCCAGATAGGGGCTGACCACGTATTGCGCGCCGGATAGGATGGCGATACGGGCCGTCTCGGCGTCCAGCACCGTGCCTGCGCCCAGCAAAATTTCGCCGTGGGGGTAGCAGCCGGCCAGCTCCTCAATGAGCCGGTGTGCTTTGGGCACGGTAAACGTAATCTCCACCGCCGCCACGCCGCCGGCAAGGCAAGCGTCGGCGATGCGCCGGGCCTGCTCGGCGCTGTCCGAGCGCACCACGGCCACCAGGCCGCCGGCCTGTATGCGCTGCAATACGCGCTCTTTATCCATGGAAAATCCCCCGTTTTTCTTTGATTATATCCCAACGCCCGCCGGCCAACAAGGTAAAACTTATCCCGGGCCGCCGCTGCAGCGCGTCAGGCAACCATATACACCGGATAACCATACGCGCAAAAGGCGCGCGGCTTATCCCGGCAAAACCATTCCGGAATACCGTCGCATCCGACGATTTCCCGCGGAAATGCCCTTTTCCCCTGGGAGGGAGGCCCTACGCACGCCGGCACGGCAGGATGCGAACGCCAACCGAGTTCTTTCCGGCGCGCGCATGCTTTTACCGGCTTGCTCCCGTCGATGCCGCCCTCCTTCCGGCGTTCAGTCTCGGCAGATGCACGCCGCACGCGACAAACCTATTCAGGCCGCCGGCCAAGCCTAAAAACCCCCCGCCTCAACCCCATCGCCATACGGGCGGGTAAAGCGTAGGACGGCTTTTTATCTCCAGCCCGCAATCCTTTCCCACCCTGCCGAATCCTCGGGCGCGCTTTCGCCGCCGCTGTCTGATCGCAAAAAAAGACAGAGCGCAAGCTCTGCCCTCGTCTTTTTTCTGCAAGCGGCCTGTATCCCGCCGGCACAGCGAATCCCTGCGGCGGGCGTCGCGGCCCCGCGCCATATTCGCCGGGCTGCCGGCGCTAGCGCTTGAGCCGAATATTGACCAACAGAATGCCGGCCACCGCGCCGCTGGCCGTTCCGATGAGTACATCGTACAACAACGGCAGGCCCAGCACCCACTGGCCATCGATGAACGAAAACACGACAAACGTCATCGCCGTATACCAAAAGCCGGCCAGCGCCCCTTTGAGCCAGCCCTTTTCGGGGTGGGTGCGCAGCACAC
>JAQVWW010000006.1 GCA_028709505.1 Eubacteriales bacterium | reverse complement strand
TTTCCATGACCGCCGCCGCCGGCAGGCTGATGTAAGTTTGGGTGTCGCCGGACAGTTTGGAAAAAAACGGGTGCAGCCCGAATCCGTAGGGGATTTCCCGCGTGTCGCGGTTCTCAATGCGGTACGCAATAGAAAGGCCGCCGGCAGTCAGGCGAAAGTCCAACGCCAACCGGTGATCGAACGGAAACGCCGCGTACAGCGTGCTATCCGGCGTAAAATCCACCCACGTGCATGCCGACGCGCCGTCATCGTCGGCAAAAGGATTGCCATACTGCCAGACCTCGCCCATGACCAGACCATGGATGAGGACGGGCTTGCCGTTTTTGCGCTGCTCGTAGGTGCGCCCCCGGTAGGTAAACTGGGCGTCGCGCACGCGGTTGGGGGTGGGGTACAGCACCGGCGTGCCGGGCAAGCCCGACTTGGCCAGCTGCGCGGCGCCGGCGTCGATGAGCGCGTATCCGCCGTAGGTAAAGCGAAACAGGTTGCTGCCCAGGCCCGGCGCAATCCACGCCTGCAGGTTGTTGCGCGGGTCGTCTGCGTCGGTATAGGTCAATACCAGGCATGGGGTGCCGTCCTGGGAGCGTAGTTGGGAGTCATAACGCGTTGGGTCGTGCATGGTTACCTCCTGGGCGTGCGGTCGTGTCTGCATAAACAAGAATACGGCCGGAAACCAGCCGCATTCTTGCAGAAAAGGAGGACTATTGGATGTGGCATTGTACCGATGCGCCGGCCAGGCCCGGAGAAGACAGGCTGACTGTAAACGCATCGCCGCCGGTGGTTTGTACGATGGCCAGCGCCAGGCCGGCGGAGACCTTGCGCGTGGGAGTTTTCATCGGGGTTAAGTCGCCGGGGTGGCCGTTATCCAGCCCGATGAGCCGGGCGGCGCCGTCGACGGTTACCGTCACTTCGTTGTCGGCCAGCGGGCAGACGTCGCCGTTTTCATCCACCACCTTGATGGTGCAGTGGACGATGTCGCCGTTGCCGCGGTACCGGGTCTTATCCGGCTCCAGCACCAGCGCTGCCGGCGCTCCCACCGTCTTAATCTGCTGCTCCAGCAGCACATTGCCGTAGCGGTCGCGGCCCACGGCCTTGACGACGCCGGGCTCGTAGGGTACGTCCCAGCTTACATGCAGGTCACTGGTGGTCATTGCGATATGCGGCTGCGCGAAATTCCCGTACTGCCCGCTCATGCCCTGCATCGGAAACTCGTAGGCTTTGACACCCATCGAACGGCCGTTGACGAACAGCTCCACCGTGGCGCAGTTGGTATAGCAGATCACCGGCAGCACCTCGCCTTCGTGGCCCTGCCAGTTCCAATGCGGGAACAGGTGCAGCATCGGCGTCTTGGTCCACTGGCTCTGGTACAGATAGTACCCGTCCTTGGGGAAAGCGCACATGTCGATGACGCCCGACGCCGAGTTCTTGTTGGGCCAGCGGGACTCGCCCAAATAGTCGATGCCCGTCCACATAAAGTCGCCGCAGATGAAGTCGTGGGCCATTGTCTGCTTAAGCAGGTGCTCGGCGCGTATCATCCGCGAATAGTACGGCGCCGCCCACCAGCGGTTGCCCGACGACTTGAGGCTATACTCGCCGCGCACGCCGCCGATGCTGCTGTGCTCGGTGCCCAGCAGGATTTTATCGGGGTAGTGGTGGCGCTCCCAGGCGTAGCCGGTCTCGGTATGGATGCCCCAGCGGTTGACGTAGTTGACACCGATGACGTCCAGCTCGCGCAGGAATGCGTCGGTGGTGGAGTTGCTGTCGGCCTTGATGTTGTCGCAAGCCATCGTGCACAGCCGCGTGGGGTCCTCGATGTGGCAGATTGCCTGCAGCCGGCGGGCCATCAGGTGGCCGTGCGGAGTGGCCTGCTCGGGAATCTCGTTGCCGATGGACCAGATAACGATGCTGGCATGGTTGCGATCGCGGCGGACCATGGCGGCGATATCGCCGTCGCTGTCTTCGTCAAAGTACGGGCCGTAGCCGTAGGTAACCGCATCGTGCTCGCTCTTGCGCTTGATGATGAGCCACTCGTCAAAGGCCTCGTCCATGACCAAAAATCCCAGCCGATCGCAAAGATCCAAAAGCTCCGGCGCCGGCGGGTTGTGCGACATGCGAATGGCGTTGCAGCCCATTTCCTTTAACACCTTAAGCCGGCGCTCCCACACTGCCAACGGTACCGCCGCGCCCAGGCTGCCGGCATCGTGGTGGATGCAGACGCCGTTGAGCTTCGTGTGCACATCGTTGATGAAAAAGCCGTCGTCGGCGTCAAAGCGTATGCTGCGGATGCCAAAGGGCGTGTCCACTTCGTCGACGACGGCGCCGTCCAGCAGCACCTGCGTGCGCAGCGTATAGAGTATGGGGCTGTCGACGCCCCATAGCGCGGGGTTATCCACGCGCAGCGTATGGATGTGCTTTTGAGCGGCGGGATAGGCCTGCCGGCACAGCTCGGTGCCGTCCTTGTCCAAAATTGTCAACGCCAGCTCGGCGCGGCCGGTCAGCTCGGCCTGGACTTTTACGTCGGCGCTCTCGGGGCTGACATGGGGCGTGCTGACAAATACGCCCCAATGGGCGACGCGGGTTTCCTGGGCCTGGGTCAGCCACACGTTGCGGTAGATGCCCGAGCCGGTGTACCAGCGGGAGTTGGGCTGGGCCGCGTTATCCACGCGGACGGCCAGCACGTTGTCGCCGTCGCGCAGGTGCGCCGTTATATCCAGCTCAAAGCCCATATAGCCGTAGTTGTGGTGGGCCAGATGCTCGCCGTTGAGCCACACATCGCAGTTTTGGAATACGCCGTCAAACTCCAGCAGCGTAACCGGGCCAGCGCCTTTGTTAAAATGCTTGCGATACCAGCCTGTGCCCGCCGGCAGATAGGCGCCGTCGCCGCCGCTGGGGTGGTCTTTGTCAAACTCGCCTTCGATGCTCCAATCGTGGGGAACATCCAAGCAACGCCAGTCGTTATCGGGATAGCCGGCGTTCTGCGCGCCGGCGCAATCGCCCAGCTGAAATTTCCAGCCCTGGTTGAAGGACTCTGTGGTGCGTGCCATATTTGCTTACCCTCCGTAAATGTTCGGCCTCTCCGGTCGGAGAGGCCGAACCTCTTGTTGTTGCGCGGATGTTATTTGGTTGCCAGCCAGGCGTTGTACTGGCGCAGCAGCTCGGCCTTTACCGTGGCCAGGCCGCTTTGCTCCATACGGCCCACCATCTCGTCGATGGTGGCGTCGACGTCGTCGACCATGCCCAGCGTCAGCATCGGTGAATACTCGTCCACCACCGACGTGACGGCGGCCATCTCGTTCTTCACCGGCTGCTCGTCAAACACAAAGCCGTTGGTGGGCGGCAGCGCCATGCGGGGTTTGAAGACCTCGTTGAGAGCCACTTCGCGCGGGTCGGTGTCGTTGGGCTCCAGATCGGCGCGGCGGACGGCCCAGGCGAAGTTTTCCCAGGCAAACTTGTCGGCGTCGGGGCCCTTTTCGCGGAACGTATCGTCGACGTTGATGTAGTGCACGCCTTCAATGCCGCCGACATACAGCCGATACAGCTCGGTGTTGTTCTTGAGCAGATCCAGCACCATGCCGGCACGCTCGGGGTTCTTGGAAGCGGCGGCAATGGCCATCATGTTGTTGTTGTAGTTTTCGGCGTTGACGATGACGTTGGGCGTCAGGTCATAGTAGCCCACCTTAGAGCCCTGAATGTTGGCTTCACAATTCTTGCCGTAGGTGAAGACTGAGCCGTACCAGGCGATGCTGGCACCCTGGCCGTTGGCAAAGGCGTCGTCGTCGGAGACAGTGCCCGACATGGCGTCCTGCGACCACACGCCGTTCTGGCTTAAATACTGCATGCGCTTGCAGAAATCGCGGATGTACGACGAATCCCACAGCAGGAAGAAGTCGTCCTCGGTAGGCAACTTCCCGCCGTTGTACCGATAGGCGTAGGGACCGGTGAAGGCCAGCGTCGAGTCCATAATCTCATACTGCTGCATCCATACGTCCATAAGCTCAGCGTTGTTCTTGCTGACCGCCAGTCCCCAGATGCCCGATTCGGGCGTCTCGTTCTTGGCTATGGCCACCAGATAGTTCTCGTAGGACGTCCAGTCGGTCAGCTCGGGCAGGTCATATTTTTCGCGCAGGTCATCGCGGATGGCGACAAACTTATGCTCGGGCTTGATGACGTTGGTGGGCACGGCGTAGATTTTGCCGTTTATCTTCGTGCCTTCCCACGATTCGGGGATCTGAGACTCTTTCGTCAACGGCATGGCTTTGGCCAGGAAGTCGTCGGTGATCTCCATGAACGCGCCTTTGGCTGTCTCGGTGTAGTAATAGCACCAGGGCGCCGTGTGCATGATGTCCACCGCTTCGCCGCCGGCCAGGATGAGGCTGTATTTGGTGGACAGATCCGACCAGCCGATGAAGTTGACATTCAGCGTGGTGTTAAGCTGCGGCTCTAAAATCTTGTTGATTTCGGCCACCACCAGATCCAGATCGGCGGGGGTGTTGCCCAGCTCGTAGACGTTGACCGTATAGGGCTTGGGAAGATCCAGCTGGCTGTATACGGCGGCCAGTGAATCGTCGTCGGGCGTCGGCTCATCGGTGTCGCCGACCGGCGTCGTCTGGGGGGCAGTAGTGGGATTTTCGGGCGTAACGGCGGCCTTACAGCCGGGCAGCGCCAGGGTGCACAAAAGCATTCCCGCTACCAGCAGCAGCAACAATCTGTTCTTTTTCATGGCTTTCCTCCTGTAATGGTTTTTCACATCGGTTTGCCCGCATTGTGACACAGTGTAGTTATCCTTTGACGGCGCCTATGGTCAGGCCTTTTACAAAATAGCGCTGTACAAAGGGGTAGAGCAGGATGATGGGTCCGATGGTGATGACGGTCATGGCCATCTTCATCGATTCCATCGGCAGGGTGGGGATTTCAATACCCGACTGCTCGGCGATGCGGCGCAGCGCCTCCACGCTGCCCAGCATACGCTGCAGGTAATATTGCAGCGTAAAAAGATTTTCGTTCTCGACGAACAGCATGCAGTTGTACCAGTCGTTCCAATAGGCCAGGGCGCTGAAAAGCCCGATGGTGGCCAGCAGCGGCGTGGACAGTGGCAGGATGAGCCGCACGTAGATGAGAAAGTCGTTGGCGCCGTCGATCTTTGCCGATTCGGTGATGGCGTCGGGTATCGAGCGCATGAAGGTCTTGGAGATGATCATGTTCCATACCGAAAACACCAGAGGCAGAATCAGCGCGTACATCTGGTTTTTAAAGCCCAGATAGCGCACACACAGGATGTACCAGGGCACCAGGCCGCCGCTGAACAGCGTAGTAAAGAAGAAGAAAAAGGAGAACTGGTTGCGCCACGGGAAATCCCTTCTCTGCAGCACATAGCCGGTCATCGTCGCCATCAGCAGCGAAAGGAAGGTGCCCACCACCGTGACGAAGATGGTGTTGCGGTAGGCGATAAGGATGCTCAGCGGGTTTTTCAGGCACAGCTTGTAACCCTCCAGCGAGAACTGAGGTATCACCAGGCTAAAGCCCTGGCGGATGATGAAGCCCTCGTCGGTAAAGGAGCCGACGATAATCAGGTAGAAGGGCAGTACGCATACCAGGCTTATAAAAAGCAGCAGCAAATACCCGATGATGTTGAAGGCAACTTTATCGGCTGTGAACAAGCGTTTGTTTATCATGGCTAATCCCCCCCCCACCGGCTTTAATAGAGCGCGTAATCGGGCTCGATCTTCTTGACCAGGAGGTTGCACAGCACGATGGTGACAAAGCAGACCACCGACTGGTACAGCCCCGACGCCGACGCCATCCCGATATCCGACGACGACATCAGCGCGCGGAACACGAACGTGTCGATGATGTCGGTGGAGGGCAGCAGCTTTTGGTTATTGCCGACGAGCTGATAGAACAGGCCGAAATCGCCGCGGAATATCTGGCCCAGCGACAGCAGCAGCATGATTACAATGGTAGGCACCAGCAGCGGCAGGATGATGCGGAATATTTTCTGCCAGACGTTGGCGCCGTCGATTTCGGCGGCCTCGAACATCTCCTGATCCATGCCGGTGATGGCGGCCAAATAGACCACCGACCCGTAGCCGACGCCCTTCCAGGTCTTTAAAAATACTAAGATATACGGCCACAGCCCGGGGTTGTTGTAGACGTTGACCGGATCGCCGCCCAGGGATGTAATCAGGTTGTTGATGACGCCCTTTTCATAGTTGAGCACGTTGTAGGCGATGGCGGCCACCACCACCCACGAGATGAAGTGCGGCAGGAACATGGCCGATTGGGCAAATTTCTTAAAGAACCGGCCGCTCACCTCGCTTAGGATGATGGCGAACCCAATTTGGAACACCATGCCCGTTACGATGAACACAGCGTTGTACAGCAGTGTGTTGCGCGTGATGGGCCAGAGCTTGCCCGACAGGAATAGAAACTTAAAGTTTGTCAGCCCTATCCACGGGCTGCCCCACATGCCGTCGGCATAGCGATAGTTTTTAAAAGCCAGCACGATGCCGCCCATAGGGACGTAGGAAAACAGGAGCGTGAATGCGATTGCCGGCAAAAGCATCAGCAGCAGCACCCTATTGTCGCGAACGATACGGAAAAACGGTTTTTTCTTGTATTGCATCTGCGCCCTCCCCCTTCGTGGTGCAAAGATTTGTCGAATCTATATTAATTCGAAATACACATAACTTTATAATTAATTATAGGACGCATAACGGAAATCAAATATAAGAGAATCTTCCGAATCATAGCATAATCCTATGGAAAAGCGTTTTGCCCGGGCATCTTGGTTGATATCAACAACAAATATGGTATGATAATCATAACCCCCTACAATTTTCCATCCTTTGCCGCTAAAATAGAAATGATAAAACCATATAAGGTGAGCCGAATGAAACTGTTGCTGGTAGAAGATGAGCCGTATACGAGAGAGGGCATCCTGTCCGCGGTGGATTGGGATGCGCTGGAGATTACCAAAGTGTTGGCTGCCGAAGACGGCCAGCGGGGCCTGGAGATAGCGCTGCAATGCGCTCCGGATATCGTGCTGGCCGATATGCGTATGCCCAAAATGGACGGCGCCGATATGGCAAAAAGCATCAAGGAAGTGCTGCCGGGCTGTGTGTTCATTTTTATGAGCGGATATTCAGATATCGGCTACTATAAGTCGGCGCTGCAGGTTTCGGCGCTGGATTATGTCAGCAAACCGCTGGACATCGACGAACTGGTCAAGGCGCTGCAAAAGGGCATTGGGCAGGTCAAGGCAAACCGGGAAAAGGAAGAGTATTTGTCGACTTCGAGGAGCGACGGGCTGGCTGTCGCCCTCATCGCTGATCGTCCCGACACGGAGCGGCTGATGCAGCTGTGGAACGATTGGGCCATGCCCTGGGGCGAGAAGTACGCGCTGCATACGCTGATTCTCAAGCGGGAGCGCGCCGATGGCGTGCGCAGGCATATCAACCAGCCGGCCGGCACATTGGGCATAGAAGTATGCGTGGGCGAGGTTATGGCAAGCTACGTCATCCACGCGGCGATTCCCCGCAAGAATACGGCGCTGCTGCATCGATTTGCCCGGGGGCTGCTGTCCCAGCCCGGCAGCGACAGGGCGTATCTTGCCATTGGCGATGCCGTAAGCCATCCCACGCAGCTGCACAAATCGTATGAAAGCGCCTGCGGTTTAATCAAGCTAAGTTTTTACCATCCCCAAAAGCGGCTGTTTGTCTATGGGGATCCGGCGCCTTCTCTTGCCAACGGGTACGACCAGATAGACGAATTCAATCAGCTGCTGCTGCGCACCCCCGAAAAGGCCAGGATGTGGACCGAGAACCAATTTGAAAAGATAAGGCAGCATGCCGGCACCCCCATCGAGCTGGTCAAGTATTGGGGATATAGAATGTGCACGGAGCTGTATTTTCAGATGGACCGCATCAAGAAAAGCGACATTGGGTCTATCCCCATCGACGAAAAAGAGCTGTGGAATAAAATATCCGCCTTTGGCACGCTGGATGAGCTCAAAGACTTTGTGCTCGAAGTGATAGACAAGCTGGACACCTTCTGTAGATCCGGTGCCGATTTGCCGGTGGTTCAAAAGGTGCAGCGCTACATCTATAACAATTTTTCGGCGCCGCTGACGCTGGAGGCCATTTCGGATCGTGTCAATATTTCGGTTACGCATCTGTGCAGCATCTTTAAAGAGGCCACCGGGCAGACCATCAACCAGTACATCCTGGATGTGCGCATGCACCGCGCTAAGCTGATGCTGGAATCCACCCATATGCATATCCATGAAATCGCCCGGGCCGCGGGCTATTCCAGCAGCAGCTATTTTATCAAGGCTTTCCGCAAATCCGTCGGCGTAACGCCCCAGGAATATCGAAAAGAGTGTAGAGTGTATGAAGAAGAAGCTTAGGAGGCTGGTGGAAGGGTACGGCAACCTAAAGCTCAAGCAGAAATTTTTGGTGATGCTGGTCATGTGGCTGGTACCGGTTGTGATTGCGTCCTTCTTCATCTACCGCAACATCACCAACAACCTGATTGAGTCGCAGCTGACGCTGGCCCGGCAGGGCTACCAGCAGGTGGAATCGTTCCTGAACTATCGGGTCAAGCACATCATGCTGGTCAGCAGCATCATCGCGCTGGACTCCAACCTCAACGATATCCTAAAGCAGGACGCCGATACCTATTCGTTGAATCAGCAAATTAAAGACCTATCCACCATCCGGTCGTATTTGGGCCAGTTCCAGAGCAATGACAACAGCAATTTTGACACGTTGCGGCTCTATGTGCCCGGCGGCTTTAAGTACGCCGTAGAGGACAAGCTGCTCTTTAGTCTGGACGCTGCCAAGGGCACGCTGTGGTACAGGAACACGTTCAAAGGCTGGGGATGGGTCACCTGCAACCCGCCGGCGTACGTGGAAAACCACGACGCCATCTCGGTGGTGCGGCCCATCCGTGACCTGGAGCGCCACACACGCATGATAGGGGCGGTGCGCATCGATATTTCCCTTTATGAAATCGAAAAGATACTTTCCCGCATCAATATTTCCCGGGAATGCCTGTCCTACATGGCCACCACCGATGGGCACCTGGCCGGAGCGTCCTCCTATCAGATGCTGGACACGCTCCGGCTTAACCAAGCGGAGCTAGACATCGCCCTGGCCGCGCAGAACCGCTTTGTACAGATGAATCTGCAGGGTGAAAAGGTGTGGGCATATGCCAACTATCTGGAAAATATTGACCTTATCCTCATTACCGTGCTGCCCGAGAGGGAATTGGCCGAGGGCATCCATTTGACGCAGCTGAATTACGTGTTGGCGCTGTCGCTGCTGGCCACGATGATGATACTCATCATCGTACCCGCGCTCAACTCGATGACCGGTCGCATCCAGCAGCTGGTCAAGCGGATGAAGCTGGTGCAGCAGGGCAACTTAAACGCCACAATGCGCGCCGACAGCCACGATGAAATCGGCCGGCTGGTCGACGACTTCAACTTCATGCTGGAACGCATCGACGAGCTGATGAAGCAGCAGTATATGCTGGGTCAGGATTTAAAGGCCGCCGAGCTTAAGGCGCTGCAGTCCCAAATCAATCCGCACTTTTTGTACAATACGCTGGAGATGATAGGCTGGATGGCCTACAAAGGCAATCCCAAGGAAATACAGTCCATGGTCAACACGCTGGCGCAGTTTTTTCGGCTGAGCTTAAACCACGGCAACGACATCACGTCCATCGCCAACGAAATCAAGCTGGTAAAAAGCTATCTGTATATCCAATGCACGCGCTTTCAAAACGACCTGAAGGTGGAAGTGGATACCAAGGAAGTGGAGGAGTATGCCATCCCCAAGATTACGCTGCAACCCATCGTGGAGAACGCCATCCTGCACGGAATACTGGAAAAGGACAGCAAAGCCGGCAGCATCACAATTAGGGGAAGGTTAAAAGAAAAAGACGTCATCGAGCTTTGCATCGACGACGACGGCATCGGCATGACCCCGCAGCAGATAGAAACGCTGCTGAGCAAGCAAAGCCAGCCCGACAGGGCCGACGGCTACGGCCTGAAAAATATCCAGATGCGTATCTGCTTGTTCTTCAGCATCGATCAGGCTATCCGCATAGAGAGCCGGCCCGGCGGCGGCACGCGCGTGATCATCACCATCCCGACGGTGCCGTATTACGAAAATCTGACGATTTAGTCGGCCCAGCCCTTTGCCATAGGGGTTCCGCCTGACGCCGGAGCGCCGGCAACGCAGACGCCTTTATAAAGGGGCAGGCTAAACGAACTTTTGCATGCAAAAACGGGAGCACCTACAGGTGCTCCCGTTTTTTAATTGGTTTGCGTTTTAATCCCCGGCCAGCCGGTTGGCCAAGTCGTACAGCGGCCGGTCGAACGTGCGGGGCATATTCAACGCCTCCATGATGTCCATGTCGAATATCTCGCCGCCCCGGCGGCCCACCACGCGGTTGCCGACACGCTGGGCCAGCAGTTGTATGGCCCGATCGGCCATGTTGATGGCCAGCCGACGATCGTAGATGGACGGGCTGCCGCCGCGCTGGGTATAACCCAGCACCGTCTCGCGCACCGAATGCCCGGTGGCCGCTTCCAGCCGCCGGCGGAACACGTGGGCGCGGTGCTCCATGTCGTAGCAAACGCCCTCGGCCAATACGATGGTGGCATAGGTGCGCGTGGTGCGGTAGATGTGCTCGACGCGCCGGGCCACGTTGGATAAATCGAATTCCTCGGCATACTGCATCTCGGGCACCAGCACATAGTCGGCGCCGCAGGCCACCGCCGCGTTGAGCGCGATATCGCCGCAGTGCCGGCCCATCACCTCCACGATGCCCACCCGGTCGTGGGAGCGCATCGTGTCGCGGATTTTTAGCACCGAATCGCAGACGGTGTTCAGCGCCGTGTCAAAGCCGATGGTGTAATCGGTATACGATAAATCGTTATCGATGGTGCCGGGTAAGCCCACCGTAGGCACGCCCCGCTGCGAAAGGGTGCGGGCACCCTGGTAGGAGCCGTCGCCGCCCACGACGATGAGACCCTCCATGCCGAATTTCTGTATCGTGCGCACCGCCTGGGCGCGGCCTTCCTCGGTGAGCATTTCTTTGCAGCGGGCGGTGCCCAAAAAGGTGCCGCCCCGATCCAGCACGTCCTCGATGCGATCGGTGGTAAGCTCGACGACGTTTTCGTCCATAAGGCCCTTATAGCCGTCCCTTACGCCCAAAATCTGCATGCCGGCGCCGGCGCCGATGCGCACCGCCGCCCATACCGCCGCGTTCATACCCGGCGAATCGCCGCCGCTGGTCAAAATGCCAATCCGTCTCCTAGTCATGCTTTCTCCTTTATCGGTACCCGCAAAGCGCTGGGCGCAGGTGTAAATTTCATAGCGATCGGCCGGATATGCACCCGGCCGAAGATTGTGGCTAATTTAACATAGTATAGCATTGGTTGCGTGCATTGTAAACGCCGGCGGCGGCACAAAGCGCAAATAAATTGCCAAAATACTCATATAACTATATAATAAAACATACTGAGCAGTCTCTGCTCGGGAAGGAGTACGGTTTGAACGCGCAGCCCAAGCGGAAATGGTGGCTCCTTTTACTGGCGGCGTTGGTGCTCTCCGGCGCCGGGGGTGTGGCAGGTCATATGGGCGTGTTCTCGCTGCAGCGAATAGGCCTGGGCGAGGCGGTGTCCTCGTGGAGCCAGGCCCGGGACCTGACGGCATACGACCTTACGATGACGATCGCTCCCCAGGAGGAAAAAGCCAGCGCCACGCTGGAAGTGGACTACGTCAACCACGAGGTCCAGGACATGGACGGCCTGCACTTTTTGCTGTACGCCAACAGCTACGCCAGCCAGGAATACCGGATATTTGAGCTGGACGATATGCAGCGGGCGTACCCCAACGGCTTTTCACCCGGCGGTATTGACATCCTGTCGGTGCAGGTGGAGGGGCAGGACGCCGGGTATCGGCTGACCGGCCAGCAAAACCACGTGCTGGAAGTGACGCTGCCCGGCGCCGTCGCGCCCGAAGAGCGCATTCGTCTGCGCATTGACTACACGCTGAACATCCCCAACTGCTACGGGCGGTTTGGGTACGGGCAGAACACGATGTCGCTGGTCAACTGTACGCCGGTGCTGGCCGTGTACGACTATGACGGCTGGCACGACTATCCGTTTTATCCCATCGGCGATCCGTTCTACAGCGAGGTGGCCGACTATGACGCCACCATCGTAGCCCCCACCGGCTATGAGCTGGCGGCCACCGGCCTGGTCAGCTCCCGCTGGCGGGGCGCCACCACTTCGTGGCGGGTGCGCGCGCCGGCCCGGCGCGATTTCGGCCTGGTGGTGTCGTGGAACTTTCAGATGCTGGAGCAAACCACCGCCAGCGGCATCGCCGTGCGCTCCTACTATCTGCCCGGCAACCAACAGACGGGGCAGCTGGCGCTGGACACCGCCTGCCAGGCGCTGGACTATTACGAGCAGCGTTTCGGCCTTTATCCCTACGGCGCGTTTTCGGTGGTGCAGACCGATTTTTTCATCGGCGGCATGGAGTATCCCGGCATGGTGCTCATTGACGGCCAGCTATATGCCCAGGGGCGGGAGAGTGAGCTTAAAA
>JAQVWW010000286.1 GCA_028709505.1 Eubacteriales bacterium | reverse complement strand
GGACCTGGTGCGGCGCACCTTGACCAACAAGATGATATACGGCTACGAGTTTACCGGCTACGCCCGCCGCGTGGACAGCGTGCCCGCCTATATGCAAATCAACATGGATATGCTGAACGGGCATGTCCGCGCCGACCTGTTTGACAACCCCAACGGCCGCATCTATACCAAGGTGCGCGACGAGATGCCCGCCCAGTATCTGGAGGGCGCGAAAATCAGCAACAGCCTGGTGGCCGACGGCTGCATCATCGAGGGCGAGATTGAAAACTGCATACTGGCCCGCGGCGTGCGCATCGGCAAAGGCGCCAGGGTGGCCAACTCCATCATCATGCAAAAGAGCGAAGTGCTGGGCGACGCGCATCTGGAATACGTCGTCGTCGACAAGGACGCCATTGTGCGTATCGGCCGCACGCTCATCGGCCGCGAGAACCTGCCGGTGCTCATCGGCAAGGGAATGGTCATATAAGGGGCCGCCCCGGCGGCGGGTAAGCCGTGCGGGGCGCAAAGGGCCTGCCCGCGTAAGGGCGAAGGAGGGTTTGCATGAAGATATTGTTTGCATCGGCCGAGGTATCGCCGTTTTTTAAGGCCGGCGGCCTGGGCGACGTAGCCGGCAGCCTGCCTAAGGCGTTGGGTGCGCTGGGCGCCGACGTGCGCGTGATACTGCCGCTGTACAGCACCATCCCGCAGGAATTTCGCGACGCCATGACGCCGGTGTGCAACTTCAACGTGCCGCTGGGCTGGCGCAACCAGTATTGCGGCGTGTTTGAGCTGGCGCATCAGGGCATTACGCACTATTTTATCGACAATGAATACTACTTCAGGCGAGAACAGCCCTATGGCCAGTACGACGACGGCGAACGCTTCGCTTTCTTCTCCAAAGCGGCGCTGGCCGGCCTGGAGCATCTGGGCTTTATGCCTGACATTCTCCACTGCAACGATTGGCACACGGCGCTGATGCCGGTGTATCTACGCTGTTTCTACAGCCGGCTGGAACGCTATTGGGACATCCGAGCCGTCTTTACCATCCATAACATCCAGTACCAGGGCATCTACGATAAGGCGCTGCTGGGCGATGTGTTCGGTCTGCCGGCGGATATGATGGACACGATGGAGTTTGCCGGCTGCATCAACCTGCTCAAGGGCGCCATCGAGACGGCCCACGTGGTGACCACCGTCAGCCCTACCTACGCCGGCGAAATCAAGACGCCGCAGTACGCGCACGGGCTGGACGGCGTGCTGCGCGCCCACGATCATAAGCTCATCGGTATCATAAACGGCATCGACAACGACGATTTCAACCCCGATGCCGATGCGGCGCTGTTCGCGCACTATACGGTGCAGGAACCCCAAAATAAGGCAAAGTGCAAAAAAGGCCTGCAGAGCATGCTGGGCCTGCCGGTGCGCGCCGACGTGCCGGTGGTGGGCATGATCACGCGCCTGGTGGATCATAAGGGGCTGGACTTGGTCGCGCGCGTGCTGGACGCGATGATGGGCGAGAACCTGCAGCTGGTGGTGCTGGGCACCGGCGAAGCCCGGTATGAGCAGCTGTTCCGCGACCTGGCCGGGCGCTACCCCGATAAGGTGTCGGCCAGCATCACATTTTCCGACGATCTGGCCCGCAAAATTTATGCGGGAGCCGATATTTTCTTGATGCCGTCCCAGAGCGAACCCTGCGGGTTGGCGCAGCTGATTTCCATGCGCTACGGCACGATACCGCTGGTGCGCGAGACCGGCGGCCTAAAGGACACGGTGCAGAGCTACGACGACGGGGCCGGTACCGGCAATGGCTTTAGCTTTACAAACTATAATGCCGATGATATGCTCTATACATTGCGCCGGGCGCTGTCTTTTTACCCCACCGAGCATTGGCAGCGGCTGCGGCGCAACGCCATGTCCAGCGACTACAGCTGGGCCGAGTCGGCAAAGGCTTATTTGCTGACATATGATAAACTGGCGAAGAAATAAGGTAGGAGAGCTGTTACCCATGAACGACGAGCTTTGTACGCAGATCAAGCAAGAGCTGGAATCCAAGCTGCTGCGTTATTTTAACCGCAAGGATGAAAACACAACGCCCGAGCAGATGTATGTGGCCGTGGCGTCGGTGTTGCGCGACAGGATGCTGCAGATCAACGCCGAGTTTAAGAGCCGAGCCACCGAGCAGCATAAAAAACGCGTCTATTATCTGTCGATGGAGTTCCTGGTGGGCCGGCAGATGCGCAACGCACTGTATAACCTGGGAGCAACCGACGAATTTGCCCAAGCGGTGGCCGGCTACGGCCATAACCTGGAAGACCTCTACGACATAGAACGCGATCCGGGCCTGGGCAACGGCGGCCTGGGCCGTCTGGCCGCCTGCTATATGGACGCGTTGGCCAGTTTCGACATCCCGGCCACCGGCTTTACCATCCGCTACGAGTACGGCATCTTCAAGCAGCGCATTGTAGACGGCTGGCAGACCGAGCTGCCCGATGTCTGGCTGGACACCGGCGATGCGTGGCTTATCGCCCGCAACGACGAGGCGGTAGAGGTGCACTTTGGCGGGCATGTGGAAGAAAACTGGACGCCCGCCGGCCTTAAGATAGAGCATAAGGACTATTACACGGTCATGGCCATCCCCTATACGCTGCCCATCCCCGGCTATGGCGGTCGGGCGGTGGACGAGCTGCGGCTGTGGGACGCCAAATCCAACGCCACAATCGACATGAAGCTGTTCTCCAGCGGCCAATATATGGACGCCATGGAGCAAAACGCCATGGCCGAAGTCATCTCCAAAGTGCTTTATCCCGACGACAACCACTTTGAAGGCAAATCGCTGCGGCTCAAGCAGCAGTATTTTTTGGTATCGGCCACGATACAGTACATCGTGAACCACCACTACCGCCGCTATGGCACGCTGACGAACCTGCCGCAGATGGCGGCCATCCAGCTTAACGACACGCACCCGGCGCTGGCGGTGCCGGAGTTGATGCGTAGCCTGCTGGACGAATACTGTTACGACTGGCAGACCGCCTGGCATATCGGCGCGCACACCAA
>JAQVWW010000285.1 GCA_028709505.1 Eubacteriales bacterium | reverse complement strand
GCGGCGAACAACGCCCTATCCTCCTCGGCCTGACCAAAAGCGTCGCGCAGTGCCGCTGCAATGCGGTCGTCGCCGGGAAACTCCACCAGCACCGACATCAGCCAGCTTAGCGCCAGTTCTTCCATACCGGCATCCACGCGCCGCAAGATGGGGTCCACCACGCCGGCGCCCATATTGACCAACGCCTCCACCATACTCTCGCAGTGCTCGCTTTGGGGATCGGCGGCGATAGCGTCGATGTAATCGGCCATAGGCAGCTTGGAGCCAATTTCATTGAGTAGCTTGATGCAAATGCTCACCGCCTCGCGCCGCTTGGGCACGCTTGTCAAAAGTTCGCTTTGCCCGTCTTTTAATCGAAGCAGCGCCTGCTCGGCCGCCGCACCCCGGGCGGCGATGGCGTCCAGCAGCATATCGGGCACCGGCACGCCGCCATTGATGTATTTCTCCAACCATTTTACCAGCAGCTGCGCGTCGTCATACTTGGCAAAGTAGCCTTTGGGCGTTTCGCCGTCCAGCCATTTGGCCGGCAAGTCCAGCCACATCAGATAGATATCCTCTACGGCGGCTTCTAATTCCTCCATGGTCTTATATAAATCGCTGTTCTCCCGTACCCATTTATTTAAGTACTTACCAAATTGTGCGTCAAAGTCATATACAAATAAGTCCATCTTCTACCCCTCTTTGCCGGCGGCTTCGTCGCGCAGGCCGGACAGTTGCCGCCGCGTAAACCGATACGTCTTATTGCAGAAATGGCAGCTCACTTCGGCGGCGCCATCCTGGGTTATCATCTCGTCCAATTCCTCTTTGCCCAGGCTGATGAGCGCCCGCTCAATGCGCTCCTGGGTGCAATCGCAGCGGTAAGCCAGCGGATGCTCACCAATTCTAACAAGGCCCATATGGCCAAAATGCCGCTCTACCAACGCCGTGATGGACGCACTGCTCTGCAGCTGGCGGCTGATGTCGGTAAGGCCGGCGCCGGCCTGCTCCAGCGCGGCAACCCACTGCTCCGGGCAGCCGGGCATCAGCTGGGCCAAAATACCGCCGGCGGCGCGCACCGTCGTATCCCTATCCAACAGAACGCCCAGCGCCACCAGCGAGGGCTGCTGCTCGGAAATGGCAAAATAATACGTCATATCTTCGGCAATTTCACCGCTGTGTAGGTCAACCTGACCAACCCACGGCTCCTTCATATCCAAATCCCGGATGACGGACAGGCGTCCTTTGCCCACCAGCGCGCCCACATCCAGCTTGCCGCTGTATTTGGGCGGCACGTCGGCCTGCGGGTACTGGGCATAGGCCTTCACTTCCACGCCCGGCCGGGCCACCACGCACAACGCGCCCAGCGGCCCGTCGCCGCGGATGTTCAGCGTAATGCTGCCTGTGTTTTTGATATCGCAGGCCATCATGCCGGCGATGGTCATGGCCCGCCCTACGGCGGCGGTAGCCGTAGGCGACAACGCATGTGTTGCGCGGGCTTCGTCGGCTGTCTGGCGGCTGTCGGCGGCAAACAGCCGGATGTTGCCGTCAGCCAGTAAATATTGCATAATATGGTCGCTCAAAAAAGTCTCCTCCCAGTTGCTATGCGTCGGGCAGATACGCGATAAACTGCAGGCGCTGGGCATCGGGCTGCGGCGCCACTTCGGTCAAGCCTTCGTAGACGTCATAGCCGGCAAACCCGGCCCGCTCCAGCAGGCTTACGATCTGCTCCTTCGTCCACGCCCGCTGCCGATGCGTCTCGCATTCCCGGCGGAACAGTTCCCCTTGCTTAATAAAAAAAGTAAGGTCCATCGTCAGTACGGCGGTGTCCCTGTCGTAGCGATTGGTCCACAAATAGGCCAGGTCGTCAAACTCTTCACCAAAGAACTGACCGTTCATATTCTCCAGCTTATAAGCGGAGCTAATATCAAACAGCAGCACGCCGCCGGGCTTTAGCCCGCGCCGGCAACTGCGAAAAAACGCCAGCAGCCCTTCGTCGCACAGCACGTAGTTGACGCCGTCGCAGGCGCAAACGACGGCCTGCATGTTGTTGTGCAGGCGCAGCTGCGTCATATCGCTGCGCACGTAGGTAATGGGCAGACCCTGGCGGGCGGCCTTGTCGGCGGCGCGGGTCAACATGGGAAGGGAGATGTCCATGCCGGTCATGTCGTAGCCGGCCTTGCACAGCTCCATTGTAACGCTGCCGGTGCCGCAGGCCACATCGGCCACGCGGCTTCCGGGCTGCACGCCACATTTGCGCAGCAGCCCCGCCAGATACGCTGCCCATTGCTGCGGGTCGTGCCCGCTGATGTCGTCATAGAATTCCACTAAAATATCGTATTGATTGCACATATCTTCTCGTCGCTTTCCCGTTTTACTTAGTATGAATAAGCCAAGCGGGATTATTCTGCGGCGTCATCGTCCTGCGCGTCGTCGCGGGCAGGCATATATTTGTCAAAGGTGGCGTTGGTGTAGGCGCACTGGACGTATACCGCCAGAGCAAAGCCCATCAGCAAATAGTAAGCGCCCAATATCAGCAACGGGATACCGCTGGCCGTCACCATGAACAGCAGAACCGCCACCACCGGCGGCAATATCGTCAAAACGCCAAACAACACGCTCAGCGGCAGGCGGCCCAGCGCCAATAGAAAGCTGTTTTTGAAAATCTGCAGGACGCTGAGTTTGTATGTCACCATCATCGGGAAAATATATAGATATGCCAGAAGGATAAACGACGCGATGATGCCCAACAGCATCTGTACAATGGTTAAGGCGGGATAATCGGCGGCCATGGCGCCGTACACGCGCATGCTGAAGAAGGTTCCCAGCATCACCACGCCCAGCACCAGCATAAACACGACCGATTGCCGCCAGTTCTGCTTCATGGCGTCTTTAAAGTCCTGCCACAGCCAGGCGTGCTCGTCCCGCGCCCAGTTACGCACCACGTAAGTGATGCCGGCCAGCGGCGGCCCGGCCAGCGCCAGGCAGGGTATCATGCCCAGCAGGTACATCTGCAGCACGTTGAACACTTCGGTGACGTACTGATCCATCGTACCGGTCACT
>JAQVWW010000284.1 GCA_028709505.1 Eubacteriales bacterium | reverse complement strand
CTGCTGGCGCGCATCGAGCATTCTATGCGGCAGATGGCGCCTATCTATCACTTTGTTATGGGAATGGAGGACTAGCATGGAATTGTATGACGTCATTGGGCAACGGCACTCTCAACGCTCCTACGCCAAGAAGCCGATAGACCGACAGATTTTAACGCGCATCGTAGACTGTGCGCGGCTGGCGCCCAGCGGCGTCAACCGGCAGGAATGGAAGTTCGTTGTCGTCGACGACCCGGCGCTCAAAGCGCGCGTCGCCGATGCCGCCGATTATGGCAAGTTCATCGCCGACGCCGGCGCCTGCATCGCCGTGTTTTACGGCGATAACGCCGTCTGCCCGGTGGAGGACTGCGCCGCCGCCACGCAAAACATGATATTGGCCGCCACCGCCGAAGGGCTGGGCACCTGCTGGGTGGGATCGCACAAATCTCCGCACAGCGCCGCGGTAAAAGAGCTGCTGGGCGCGCCGCAGGGCTGGGAGCTGGCCGTGCTGCTGGCGGTGGGCTACGTGGATGAGCCGGCGCAGCCCCGCCAGAAAAAGACGCTGGATGACGTGTTATCCTGGAACGGGTTTGCGTAATGGATTGGACAAGCTTACAAAGCGGCAGCGACGTGCGCGGCGTGGCGCTGGAGGGGCTGGCCAATCAGCCGATCACGTTCGGACCCGATGAAGCGCAGACCATCGCCGGCGTATATGCGCTGTGGATGGCCGAACAATGCGGCAAAGCCGTCACCGGCCTGAAGATTGCCGTGGGACGCGACTGCCGGCTTTCGTCTGCGGCGTTGGCGGTGGCCGTCGTACGCGGCTTGCAGGCCGAGGGCGTGACGGTGCTGGATTGCGGCCTGTGTACAACGCCGGCCATGTTTACCGCCACACGGCCGCAAACGCTGGCCTGTGACGGCGCCGTGATGATAACCGCCAGCCATCTGCCCTGGAACCGCAACGGCATGAAATTTTTTACCCGTGACGGCGGCCTGACCGGCGCCGATGTGGGCGATATCCTCGCGTGCTGTGCCCAATACCGGCCCCAACGTCGCCGGGGACAGTGCCAGCACGTGGAATACCTGCCGCGGTATGCCGCGCAGCTGACCGAATCGATGCGCCGCAGCTTTGGCGAAAACAAGCCGCTGCTGGGCCTAAAAATCGTCGTGGACGCCGGCAACGGCATGGGCGGCTTTTTTGCCCGCGATGTGCTGCGCCCGCTGGGCGCCGATATTTCCGGCAGCATTTTTTTGGACGCCGACGGCCGCTTTCCCAACCATATCCCCAACCCCGAGGATGAGGAGGCCATGCGGGCCGTCTCGCAGGCGGTGCTGTCGGCCGATGCCGATCTCGGCATCATATTCGATACCGATTGCGACCGTGCCGCTATCGTGGACAGCCGGGGCAACGAAATAAACCGCAACCGGCTTATCGCGCTGGTGGCGGCCGTATTGCTGGACGAGGAGCCCGGCGCCACCATCGTCACCGATTCGGTGACGTCCACCGGCCTTGCGGAATTTATCCGCGCGCGCGGCGGCGTCCACCGCCGCTTTAAGCGCGGTTATCAAAATGTCATCGGCGAAGCCCGGCGCTTGGGCGCGCCGGCGGGCATCGAGACCAGCGGGCATTGCGCGCTGCGCGAAAACGACTATCTGGACGACGGC
The DNA here is from genome assembly GCA_028709505.1 of Eubacteriales bacterium. GTDB lineage: Bacteria > Bacillota > Clostridia > Christensenellales > UMGS416 > STF2-111. Next base: position 1,396 of record JAQVWW010000284.1, on the reverse strand, counting down.
GCGTATCTGATGATGCGCCTGCTGGACAAGGCCGCCCGGATGCACCGCAAAGGGCAGGAGTTGTCACACTTGATTGCCGATTTGAAAGAGCCGATCGAGGCGAGAGAGTTGCGTTTTTCCATCGGCGCCGACGACTTTCGCGGCTACGGGCAGCAGGTGCTTGACATTCTTGCGCAGCAGGCGGCCCGGATGCCGGGATGGGCACTTCAAGAGGATAACGCCGAGGGCGTACGCGTCAACTGCGGCCCCGGGCACGGCGACGGCTGGTTCTTGCTGCGCCAGAGCCTGCACGACCCGACGCTGCCGCTGAACCTGGAGAGCGACGCGCCCGGCGGGCTGCTGACAATGGCGCGGGATATTTATCAGGTATTACGCCCTATGGAGGGCTTAAATTTAACGTCCATTATCAATTTTATCGATCGACCGATCAAGGAGGATCCCCATGAATAACTTGGATCAACTGGCTGTCAACGCGCTGCGCATGCTGGCGGTGGATGGCGTAGAGAAGGCAAACTCGGGCCATCCGGGCTTGCCGCTAGGCGCCGCGCCGGCGGCTTACGCCGTGTGGAAGCAGATGGTGCACAACCCGGCCAACCCTGCCTTTGCCAACCGCGACCGCTTTGTGCTGTCGGCCGGGCACGGCTCGATGCTGCTGTATGCGCTGCTGCACCTGTTCGGCTACGGGCTGAGCATCGACGATCTGAAAAGCTTTCGCCAGTTGGGCAGCAAAACGCCGGGACATCCTGAATACGGCCATACGCCGGGGGTGGAAACCACCACCGGCCCGCTGGGCCAGGGCATCGCCAACGCCGTGGGCATGGCCATGGCCCAGGCGAATCTGGCCGCCCGTTTTAACCGCGAAGGCTACCCGGTAGTCGATCACTACGTCTATGCGCTGGCCGGCGACGGCTGCATGATGGAGGGCATCTCCAGCGAAGCTTGCTCGCTGGCCGGAACGCTGAAACTGGGGAAACTAATCGTTTTGTATGACGATAATGGCATCTCCATCGAAGGTGATACCGACCTTGCCTTTACCGAGGATGTGGGCAAGCGCTATGAGGCCTACGGCTGGCAGGTGCTTAACGTAGACGACGGGAACGACGTGGACGCGCTGGGCGTGGCGCTGGCCGCCGCCAAAGCCGATGCCGATCACCCGTCGCTGATCGTCGTCAAGACCACCATCGGCTACGGTTGCCCGGCCAAGCAGGGTACCGCCGGCAGCCACGGCGCGCCGCTGGGTGCCGAGCATGTCCAGGCGACGCGCGCGTTTTTCCAGTGGCCCGATGAAGATTTCTACGTGCCGGCGCAGGTATATGACCACGTAAAGGCGCTGCGCCAGCAGGGCGCCGATGCCGAAAAGCAGTGGAAGGCTATGTTCGCCGCATACGCCCAAGCC
>JAQVWW010000283.1 GCA_028709505.1 Eubacteriales bacterium | reverse complement strand
CGGGCAGCAGCAGCGCAAGCAAATCGCTGCGCTGTGCCGAACTGTCGTCCTGCGCAACGACGGTGGGCTGTAGGTTGTCGGGCAAATCGGTTATTTTTAAATCCGCGCCGTTTTCGGTGCCGCAGGCGGCCAAAAGAGAAGTCATGGCTACCGCCACCGCCAGGCGCGATACGCTTCGTTTCACACCTGCTATCCTTTCCACACGACCATGATGTGGGCTTATGATAGCAGCTTTCTGCATGGGATGTATGATGTGTGGGTGAAAGTTGGATGAAAAGCGGAGGGCTTCGCCCTCCGCCAGCTGAGCCTTCCTAAAAAAGCAGCGACAAAAGCCGCAAAGCGGCTTTGACAGCGGTGCAAAACAGGCTTCCAGCGGCAAAATGAACAAAGCCCAGCGGAGGGCTTCGCCCTCCGCCAGCTGAGCCTTCCTAAAAAAGCAGCGACAAAGGCCGCAAAGCTGCTCATACCGCCTGCCTGTACGGCGGCATTGCCGCCTGCGGCGCCCTGCCAATTACCGAGCTTAGCGAATTTAGCGACGGACAAAACTATCCGCACACACAAAAAAAGAGCCTCATGCCGAGGCTCTTTACTGCTATGTGGTTACTTTCCCGCGGCCCGGCGCACCATGCGCTGATGGTCGGGGTCGGCCATGTTGCGGATATGCGTCTTGCTGTTGAGCGCGTGGATGCAGATCTGGCCGTTCATATCGTTGTTGGACACCGTCTCGTATCCGTGCGGCATGCCGTTGGTGGATCCGGCCACCCATACGCCGTCCAGATAAAAGATGACGGCTCTGCGCGCCCAGCTCCAGCTGCCGCCGTAGGTGGACTTTACAATGGCGCAATCCTTCTTGGTGGCCGGCTCCACGTCGGCGTGGTTATAGCCGCCTACCCGCACCATATAGTAGGATTTGCCGGTGTTAAAGTCAATGACCTTAACCTTCTCGCCGCGGGCCCAGCGCTTATGCACCCAGGACCATTCCATCAGCTTGCCGTACTTGACCCGGCTGCTGCTTGCGCTGGATGTGGAAGTCTGTACCACCGGCTTTACCACGGCTTTAACCGGCGCGCGCTTGGCGCTGTTGCCGTAAAGCACTTCCAGCGTTTTGGCGCCGGCGACGCCGTCGGCATCCAACCCGTTTTCTTTCTGGAAAGCCTTCATCGCCGAAGTGGTGTACGAACCGAACGTGTCGGTAATTTTATAGTTAAAATAGCCCAGATCGCGCAACCGCATCTGAATAAGCAGCACGTTATCGCCCGAATCGCCTTCTTTAATGACCAAATTAGCCGCGGCGTCGGTGTCCTGCGTACCGTCCTCGCCCTCGGCATAGAGCGCCGCCGGCAGGGTAAGCAGCAACCCGATGCTCAGCAAAAGCGCCAATACTTTACGCAAAAGACTTCACCTCCTGAAAACAGTCCATTCCTGTATAGAGCATAACGCAACAACATCTCCATTTTGTGATAATTTCGTTACAAAATTGTATCCGCATACCTATCGCACCGCCAAAACTGCGCTGTGGGCGACGTTGCACCGCCTGCCACAGGCCTTGTCGCCCTCGCCCGAGAAGCCTTCGCTTCACCGGCAGGTGAAACTATTATACGCTACATTACCACATACAGCAACACGCTCAAGAAATGCAAAATGCTGCCGGCCAGCACAAACAGATGCCAGATGGAGTGCATATAGCGAAACCTTTTCATCGCGTAAAAGATAATACCCGCCGTATACATCACGCCGCCGCTTATCAAAAGGATGACGCCGCCCGGCGCCAGCGCAGCCATCAGCGGCTTGATGGCGATGAGAATGACCCACCCCATAGCCAGATAGCATATCATGGAAAACACGCGAAAGCGGCGCATGTTGATGGCGTTGAGCACAATGCCCAGTATGGCCGTGCCCCACACCACCGAAAATACCCACCAGCCCACGGTGCTGCGCAGCGTCACCAGCACATACGGCGTGTACGTGCCGGCGATAAGCAAAAAGATAACGCAGTGATCGAGGATGCGCAGCGTGGACTTGCTGCGCTGCCCGGTGAACGAGTGGTAGAGCGTAGACGTCAAATACAGCAGAATCAGCGTGGCGCCGTAAATGGCGGCGCTTACCACCGCCCAGGCATCGTGACGGATGGCGGCGAATACCACCAGCAGCGCGCAGCCCGCGGCCGACAGCAACGCGCCCACGCCGTGGGTGACGGCGTTGAAGATTTCTTCGCCCCGGGTGTAGCCAAGGGCTTTTGCCTCGTCTGTTTTTCGCTGTGCAATAGGTTTTCCCTGTTTCATGCGTACCATTATAATACAAAACCGCCTTTTCGTCATCCTGTTCCGGTGGCGTAAAATATCGGGGCCTTATTCTGCCGTTCACCAATGGGTAAGCAAAGCGCCGGCGCAATGAAGCACCGCATACACCGCCCTTGCCCGCCGCGCCGGAACAGGCAAGCATAAAAAGGGCCGTTTCGGATTGTGCGCTCTGTGTTTGAGCCGCCCACGCGTTAAAAGGCCATTGCGGCACGGCGGGCCGTTGCGCCTTGTCTTTGGCCGGCAGGCGTCGCCGCCAAAAGGCCCGTTTATCCGCGCCGGCAGGCTTTGTTTTTCAAACGCCCGGGGTCTAGGGTCCTTCCGCGCATATTGCCGCATTTACCCCGCCGGGCTTTCCGGCCGCCCGGCAAACCGAAAAACTCCGGCGCCGACGCGCTATGGTTGCGCCGGTAAATCGGATGGTTGCGGCTGCCACAGGCAGCGGCGCATGTCCACGCTGCCGTCGGGTAAAAAGACCACGCCCTCGCCGCGCAGCAGCGCGCTCTGCACGCCGGGGCCAAACACGTCGGCCGGCGCCATGCTCCCCCGGCGGTTGACGATGCGGTGGCAGGGAATACGCCCGCCGTTTGGCGCGTTGCGCAGCGCCGCAGCTACCGCCCGGGCAGCCCGGGGGTTGCCCAGCAGCGCCGCAATCTGGCCGTAGGTGGCCACGCTGCCCGGCGGCCCCCGCCGCACCAGCGCGTACACCCTTTGCCCATAGGTCCGCGACATACCCTCTCCCCCCCCCTTG
>JAQVWW010000282.1 GCA_028709505.1 Eubacteriales bacterium | reverse complement strand
ACACCGGCGTGCAGGCGCTGATCTTCCGCGCGCCGTGCATCTGCGTAGCGCCGCCCGAACCGCCCTGGGGGGTGGGCGACGGCTGCGTGGGCTGCAAAAAATGCATTCGCGAGCTGGGCTGCCCGGCCATCGTGTTTGCCGACGGCAAGGCGGCCATCGAGCCGTCGCTGTGCTACGGCTGCGGGCTGTGCGCGCAGATATGCCCGGTGTGGGCAATAGAAGGGGGCAAAGAATGAACCGAGATTGCTTGCTGTGCGGCGTGGGCGGCCAGGGAACGGTGCTGGCGTCGAAGCTTATCGCGTCGGCGGCCATCAACCGCGGCGACGACGTGCGCACCGCCGAAACCATCGGCATGGCCCAGCGCGGCGGCTGCGTGGTCAGCCATGTGCGTTGGGGGCGGGCCATCCATTCGCCTATGATTGCGCCGGGCGGCGCCGACGTCATCATAGCCTTTGAGCCGGCCGAGGCCGTGCGCTGCCTGCCTTACTTAAAGCCCGGCGGCACCGTTGTCGTCAACCAAAAGGCCGTGCAGCCGGTGACGGCCACGCTGGGCGGCGGCTCTTACGATGCCGGCGCCATGCTGGCATATGCGCGGCAAAAGGCCGGCCGCGTCATCGAAATAGACGGTGACGCCATCTGTACCCGGTGCGGCTCGTCCCGCGTGCTCAACGTGGCGCTGCTGGGCGCCGCCGCCGCCGCCGCCGCCGGCGTGCTGGGCGTCGATACGCAGGAGCTGGAGGTGGCCATCCGCCAGCGCGTCCACCCACGCTTTCATGAACTGAACAGGCAGGCGCTGGCGCTGGGCGCCGCTGCCGGGAAAGAAGGAATTGCCCGATGAACATGAACCAACAGCAGTTTGACCTGATTCAGGCGCAGCTTAAGGCGCTGGCCGCCGGCAGCGGCTTCTATTCCCAGAAGCTGGCCGGCATCGACGTGGACGCCATACGCACGCAGCAGGATTTTGAGCGACTGCCCTTTACGTGGAAGGGCGACCTGCGCGAGGCCTATCCGCTGGGCCTGCAGGCGGTACCCGACGAAGACGTCGTGCGCATCCACTCGTCGTCGGGCACCACCGGCACGCCGGTTATCATCCCATACACGCGCACCGATGTGGAAGACTGGGCCATCATGTTTGAGCGCTGCTACCGCATGGCCGGCCTAACGCCGCTGGACCGCGTGCACGTCACGCCGGGCTACGGGCTGTGGACGGCGGGCATCGGCTTTCAAAACGGCGCCGAGCGGCTGGGCGCCATGGTCATCCCCATGGGCCCGGGCAACACCGACAAGCAACTGCGCATGATGATGGACTTAAAATCGACGGTGCTGTGCGCCACGTCGTCCTACGCGCTGCTGCTGGCCGAGGAAATCGCCCGGCGGGGCATCGGCGGCCAGATATACTTAAACAAGGGCATCATCGGCTCCGAGCGCTGGGGGGAGAAGATGCGTCGGCGCATCGCCAACGAGCTGGGCGTGCAGCTGTACGATATCTACGGCCTGACCGAAATCTACGGGCCGGGCATCGGCATGAGCTGCGATTACGAATGCGGCATGCACATGTGGGACGACTACATCTATTTTGAAGTGGTCAACCCGAAGACCGGCCAGACAGTGCCCGACGGAGAGATGGGCGAGCTGGTCATTACGACGCTGCGCAAGCAGGGCGCGCCGCTCATCCGCTACCGCACCCACGACTTAACCCGCATCCTGCCCGGCGAATGCCGCTGCGGCTCGCCGTACCCACGCATCGATACGATACTGGGCCGCACCGACGACATGGTAAAAGTAAAGGGCGTCAACATCTTCCCCAGCCAGATAGACGAGCTGCTGCGCGACATCCGCGGCGCGTCCAGCGAGTATCAGGTGATGATCGATCACTTAAACGGCCGCGACATTCTGACGCTGTTCGTCGAAGTGGAAGCGCAGGCCAACCGCCAGCAGCTGGAGGCCGAGATACAGGACGCGTTCCGCCAGAGGGTGGGCCTGACCGCCAACATCAAGCCGGTAGACATCGGCGAGCTGCCCCGCAGCGAAAAAAAGGCCACGCGGATATTTGACAACCGGTATTAAAAGCAAACGGCGGGGCGCATGCCCCGCCACAGATTGCCGAATGCCCTCTAGAGCCTGCCATTTATGATAGGAAAGCCTCTTTCCTCATCGGGCGACACGCGCCAGGCGCTTGAAACAACGTAAAATCGTCGTTTTAACCGGCGCCTTCGCTTCGATGCCGCGCCATGCAAGCGAACAACTTGTTCTAAAAGGGTCGTAGGATTTTTTTGAAAAGACGTGGCGGGGCGCATGCCCCGCCATTTTTATCGCGCTATATCCAGTCGTGCCCGTATGCTTGGATAAAGGCGGCCACCTTCTCGTAATGGGCCAACGCCCCCTGCTGTATCAGCCGCAGTGAGGTTTCGTCGCCGCGGGCCGCGCCGTTTTTTAAATCGTCGCATACGCCTATCCGGATGCGGCGGCAGACGATGTCGATAAAGTCCGGCGGGCAGGGCAGGCCGTAAGCGTCAAAATACAGCCGTATCCTGCGCTTATAGAAGGCCGCGTGCCGGGACGGCGCATATTTTTCCGCCGCCGCCCACGGGTGCAAATGCGCCGTGCCGTATACCGACCACGCCACATCCCAAATGCGCTGCCCGGCGCAGGCCTGATCAAAATCGATAAGGCCGGTAATCTCGCCGTCGGTAAAGACGAAATTCCAGATGGCCGCGTCGTTGTGGCAGATGGTGTCGCAGGGTTCGTGCGGATGGGTAGGGTTAAACCAGCCCCGGGCCAGCGCTTCCGGCAAAAAGCCCGCCGACACATCGTGCAGCCGGCGCAAAAAAACGGCGGCGCCGGCGATGGATTCTTCGGACAGCAACCACGGATGGCCCAGCGGCAGGCCGTGGCCCTGGGTTTGCCCCGGCAGGTAGGTCAGAATCTCCCGGCCCTGTTCATCCAGCCCGCGAAAGCGCGGCACACCGGCCATGCCGGCTTCTTCCAGATACAGCAGATACGCGTGCACCATCGGCCCACCCTTAACCTGCCGGCGAACGGTATCTCCGGTACGC
>JAQVWW010000281.1 GCA_028709505.1 Eubacteriales bacterium | reverse complement strand
GAGCGGCGCACTGCGCAAGCGTGGGCAGCTGGATGGCATCGAGGCGCTGGTTGCTTTTGCCGACAGGCTGGAAAAGGCCACGCTGGATACCATCGAGGGCGGCGTGATGACCAAGGATTTGACCCAGCTGTGCGATACGCCGGCTACGGGGGTCACATCCGAAGGGTTCATCGGCGCCATTGCTAAAAAATTGGCTGCTTTGCAATAAAGGAGGCATCATGACACACAAATTTGTCAAGACGTTGTTCTGTACCAGCGTTTTGATAGGGGCATTGCTGCTTTCGCCGGCGCTGCTGGCCCAGGAGAAGTTGCCGGCCGACCGGCTGACCGCGTCGGAAAATGCGGCGCAGCTGGGTCGGGTCGTGGACGATAGCCTCAAGACTGTCTGGAAAGCATCCCAAGGCCAGCAGGAGTATCTGCAGATCCAGCTGCCCGACGCTACCACGTCCACCGGCCTTTACATCCGCTGGGCCCAAGAGCCGGCCCGCTGGAAGCTGCAGGATTCCACCGACGGCATAAACTTTTATGACGTCAACGAGTACGGCGCCGACGCCGCGATAAACGAATATGTGCCGCTGCCGGTCGACGCAAGCCATGTGCGGCTGGTGTCCTCGGGCGGCATGGCCATAGCCGAGATTTTATTGGTGGACGGCACCGACGATGTGCAGCGCTGGCAGCCCCGTGTGACCGAGGCCGACCTGATGATCATCACCACCCATCCCGACGACGAGCATTTATGGTTTGGCGGCACCATGCCGTACTACGCCGGCGAGCTGGGCAAAGATACGCTGGTGCTGTATATGACCACGCCCAGCCTGTTGCGCCAGCGCGAAGCGCTCAGCGGCCTTTGGGCGGTGGGGGTGCGCCAATATCCCGCCTTTGCAGGGTACGAGGACGCCTATTCGGAATCGCTGGCACAGGCCGAAAAAGGCTGGGGCGGCCGTGAAGCCGTGGTGGAATATATGGTGGGCCAGATACGCAAATACAAGCCCAAGGTCATCGTCACGCACGATATTGAAGGCGAATACGGCCATGGTCAGCACCGGCTGACGGCTTACGCCACATATACGGCGGTAGAGCTGGCCGGGGATGCCACCCAATACCCCGATTCGGCAGCCGAGTACGGCGTATGGAATACGCCCAAGCTCTATCTGCATCTATACGAAAAAAACGCCATCGTCATGCCCTGGGCTGATATGAAGTTGGATAAATTCGGCGGCAAGTCGGCACTGGATATGGCTAAGGCCGGCTACGACGAGCACGTATCGCAGCACCAGTTCTCGTTTGCCGTGCGCGATCGCGGCTCCAATGACTGCCGCAAGTTCGGGCTCTATTACACCAGCGTAGGGTTGGATACCGGCAAAAACGACTTTTTTGAGAACATCACGCCCGAGAATATTTGGCAGGCCAACCCGACGCCTACGCCGTCGCCCACACCCAGCCCGACGCCCGAACCCACGCCGTCGCCCACGCCTGCGCCCACACCCACCGTCGAGCCTACGCCGGTTCCAGAACCCCCACAGCAGGCTTCGTTCTGGCAGCGGATATGGAACTGGATTGTGACGCTGTTTTAGCGTGCCAAGGGCACTGCCCACGGCGGTTGACAAACCGGCCGGCGTCATTTATCATACACAACGGGCGCGGCCCCTGCCGGCCCGTATGTTCCCGTAGCTCAGCAGGATAGAGCGTTCGCCTCCTAAGCGAAAGGCCGCGCGTTCGAATCGCGCCGGGAACGCCATGTCGCAATGGACTGCGCTTCGTTCGTTTTCAGGCGAAGCGCAGTTCTTTTTGCCCGAAAAGCTCACTGGCTCCATCATTGCTCCTCTTCCGCAAAAAGTCACGGGCTTGTCGGCTAAGCGCTTGTAAACCAGCGCTTTTAACGCCGACCAGCGCCCTAAACTTTTTGCGGTTTGCCGCCTTCGGCGGCGCGCTGTCTAAGTAGTCAAACCTTTACAAAATTCTGAAGCCCGCTGATTTGATTCGGCGGGCTTCAGCTAAACTTTTGATTGGACTCTTTTTATGGTATGATACGATCAAATTCATTAAGTTACATATAGGCTTCCCAAAAAACAAAGGAGGCGGTAACATGGCCACTTTCATAGAAAATTTCGGATTGGGGTTTCTGACTGAAACGGAAGATGGTGTTGTAGAACTAATGGGCCTGATAGCTCAAGAAGGCAATGTCATTGTTGGCTACTCTGGGAGCTATTATCTGAATCATCATTTTGGAGATGCTCAATTTATTGTGCGTGCCCTTCTTGAAGAAGAATCGAAACAGATAAGTGTTATCGGGCTTGATACGCACAGCAGCGGAAATAGCATTTGGAACTGCAGACTTTCTGTAGCCAATCCACAGCCCAAAGATGCCGACCCCTTGGAGCGGCGCGTTATTCTCACAAAAATAGATGATGGCTCAGGAATGGCTGTCGCCAATATTGTTAATGCCGATGTATTGCCGAGTTTTATGGAAGATGATGAAGTGGTTTTGCAAATGATAGGCTTTCCCCTGTCTATCGATTATTTCGCAGATGAAGACAAATATGCTGACAGTATCCCCTCCGACAGATCGGGAAAGAAAATGCTGTTAGCTGACGGTTCAGTATTTTCCTCGGGCTTCTTACACAATCATGAACCAGACCGTCGAGAAGAAGAAACAGACCATTCAACAGATGATTATATTCTTGTTCGCGGAACTGTAAAGAACCTTTATTGGGGGGAGCTTCAGTTCGGAGAAAATATAAATCAACACGCTTTTCTTCGATGCATAATCGAAACAACATATGGCAGCCTTGAACTTGTCCATCAACTTCAAGCTGTTGATGAAAACTGCGCAGCAATATCAAACCTGGTGCTATCGTTTCTTCAGTTTGTGTCCTTTCTGGGGATGCGGCTATTTATGAATATGAAAACGGTGCCGTTTTTGACGAAGAGCATGATCTGCGGCTTCTCCGGTTTATGTTCGCTCAGGGTAACGCCGTCCGTGTCAAATACGCCTTAACCGAAGAGTGCTTATGCATATCTGAAACGACAGGTAAGGAATATCATGGCCGAAATGAAATAAT
>JAQVWW010000280.1 GCA_028709505.1 Eubacteriales bacterium | reverse complement strand
CACAGTACCCGAACCGATGACAAAGCCGCCGGCCCAAAGCAGCAGCGACGATAGGCCCATGCCGCACAGCACGATGGCGTAATACGATAAAAAACGCTGCAAAAGCCGATCGGTCTTTTTAAAGTTCATACTGCTGTTCAACGCAAAACTGACCAGCATGCCCATGTGCATGCTGAGAATATTGGCTGCATATCGGTTTACCGAAAGGCCGGTGTTCAGCAAATAAAAGCAGCCAAAGTCCACGACGGCGGCCAGCCCGCCGATGCAGCCGTACAACGCCAGATTTCGCATCCATGCCCTGTGCCGGCGATACAGCCGCGCCAGAGCCGTCTGAGCGTGCGCGCCGGTCATGCGTCCGCCCGGCCGCGGCGCACAAAAGTCGACGCTATACGCACGCGCAGCAACATCAGGACGGTAACAAAATATCCAGCGATGAATTTGAGCAACTGCCGCTTGGACTGGCCAAACATGCGCTTTTCAAAGGCGATGGGCACCTCGCCGATACGCAGGTCCTTCTTGTTCATCTTCATGCGCAGGATGACCTCCTGCAGCACGTCGTAGTTGTTGCGTGTAAGCGTTACCGCCTTAAGCTGCGCGGCGTCGTACAGCCGGTAGCTGGTGGAAATGTCCTTGGCGCGTACGCCGATGCATAGCCGCATGGTAACGTTTAGCAGCTGGGACATCAGATACGACGATCGCGAGTCGTTAGACACGCCGCCTTGCGTATAGCGCGAGCCGATGACCAGGTCATACCCCTGGTCAAACAGCGCGTGGATGTGCGGGATATCCCGTGGGTTGTGCGACCCGTCGGCGTCCAGCACCTGTATCCTCTGCAGGGCGGCGTGGCGGATGCCGGTGCGAAAAGCGCCGGCATAATAAGGCTCTTCCTGCGGGATATACCGGGCGTTTTGCTGGTGGCATACCTGTTGGGTATCGTCCAGCGGCCGGGCCGAATCGATGACGAGGATCTCGTAGGGAATCCGCATTTCCTGCATGACGGCATGGATTTGTGGCAGCAGCACTTTCAGGTTTTCGGCCTCCTGGTAGGCCAATAGAACAACGCTGGTGGACAATTTATCAACACTCCCTTAGCCGCATGGGCAGCCGAAATTTTACAGGTACTGCTGCAGATTTTCTTTTTGCAGCCTCTCTACCACTTCGCGCACGCGCTGGTCCTGGTTCTTAGGGCATATCAGCAGCGCGTTGCCGCAGCTCACGACAATAAGATTTTCGATGCCGATGGTGGCAACCAGCGACTGATCGCTGTATATGACGCAATTTTTCGTGTCGATGGACACAGTGTCGGCGCGTACGATGTTGCCTTGGGCGTCCATCGGAAAGATGCAGCCCAGGCTATCCCAGCTGCCGATGTCGTTCCAGCCCATGTCTGCGGGTACGACGTATACGTCGCTGGAGCGCTCGATGATGCCGTAGTCGATGGAGATGTTCTGCAGCGCCGGGTAGATGGCGCCCACATGCTCCTCTTCGCCGGGCGTGTTCAGGAACGTCTCGCACTTCATCAGGCTGTTGTAAATGCGCGGTAAAAAGCGCTGAAAGCTGGCGATGATAACCGACGCGCGAAAGATGAATATGCCGCTGTTCCACAAAAAATTGCCGCGGGACAGGTATTCTTTGGCTTTTTGCAGCGCCGGCTTTTCGGTAAACTCCGTCACCGCATAAGCGCCTTCGTGGATACAGGCATCGTCGCAGCCGATGTATCCGTACCCGGTGGACGCAAACGTAGGCTTGATGCCGACGGTCACGATGGCGTCCAGCTGCCGGGCGCAGCCGATGGCCTTATGCATCGTGGCGGTGAATTCTTCGTTTTTCGTGATGTAATGGTCGGACGGCGATACGCACAGAACGCATTCGCCGTGTTCTTTGTATAGTTTAAGGGCCGCCAGCAGGATGCAGGCCGACGTGCCGCGGGCAATCGGCTCGGCAATGTAGCGCACCCGGGAGGTGGGCCCCAACGCCGTCTTGACCAGGTCCATATTCTGCTCCGTGGTCAGGATACGGATATTTTCTTCGGGGGCCACGCGGGCAAAGCGGGCCACCGCCTCACCGATGAGCGTATCGTTACCGCTTAAATTCAGCACCTGTTTGGGGGAATCCCGGCGGCTAAGCGGCCAAAAGCGCGTGCCGGCGCCGCCGGCCAGGATGACGGGACAGACTATCATATTCTTTCTCCTTGGCAAAATCTTTCGTATTCCAGCGCGGCGCGCAGCGAATCCACAAGCGAAATTTGCGGCTCATAGCCCACGTGGGCCCGTAGCTTGGAAATGTCTGCGCACAGCAGCGGAACCTCTACCGGGCGCATCTTTTCCGGGGCCTGGCGGACGGTGACGGGCACGGTGGACAGCGAGAGCAGCTGCCGCAGCAGTGTTTCGATTGTAACGCTTTTGCCCGAGCCGATGTTATAAGTTTCACCGCTTCGCCCGTGGCGCAGCGCCAGCAAATATCCGTTTACAATGTCGCGCACATCGGTAAAGTCTCGCGCCGCCTGAAGATTCCCCACCGTGATGACCGGCGGCTGCTTGCCCTGCTCGATGGCTACAACCTGCCGGCAAAAGTCCGGCACGACAAACCCCGGCTTCTGCCCGGCGCCAATGTGGTTAAACGCCCGCATCGTGATGGCGTCCACACCGTAGGCCCGGTAAAACACTTGCGTTAGCAGGCTCTGCGTCAGCTTGCTGACGGCATAGGGGTTTACCGGCTGTGGCGGCCAGTCTTCCGCAATCTGCCCCGAGGGCGGCGGTAGACCGTATTCTTCGGACGAACCTATCATCAGCACCCGCGGCTTATTCTGCGCCGCCGCAGCCGCCTGCAACACGTGCAGCGCGCCTTTTATGTTGATATCCAGCGTTAGATCCATATCGCGCCACGACAGCGCCACCGAACTTTGAGCGGCCAGATGCACGATGGCGTCAGGCTGCGTCCGGGACACGGCGCCGACTACGGCCTGGGCGTCCAGAATGTCCAAATCCATCACCCGCCGGCAAGGCGCGGCGATGTGCTCGTGGGGCAGTTTTGTGGCTACCACTGCAATACCCAACCGATGGGCAA
>JAQVWW010000279.1 GCA_028709505.1 Eubacteriales bacterium | reverse complement strand
TGGTTCCATAAATCCTCCCAAAATAAAAAGCAGGCCGGTATCCCGGCCTGCGCCATGTGCTAGTCCGCCATGCTGTCCAGTAGCTTTCTGATCTTTTGCGTAGAATTCAGCAGCGGCGAGATGGACTGATCCGCGTGCAGCGTGCTGATGATCTTGGCAATGAACTTGGACATATCCACCACCGTGCACCAGGGCGCCTGCCGGATATGCGCCGGGATGTGCGACAGGTTTGTCGTATACACCTGGGTTAAATGCTTGCGCTCAAAAGCTTCCTGAAATTTTTCGATGCCCTCGGTAAAAAACGCAAAGCTGGCCGCCACAAAAATACGGTTGGCGCCGCGCTTCTTAAGCTCGGTAATGTTATCCAGCACCGACTCGCCCGACGCAATCATGTCGTCTACGATGAGGATGTCCTTGCCGGTGACGTCGCGGCCGATGTATTCGTGCTGGATGATGGGGTTTTTGCCGTTTACGACGATGGTATGATCGCGGCGCTTATAGAACATACCCACGTCCAGCCCCAGCACATTGGCGTAGTAAATGGCGCGGTCCATGGCGCCGGTATCGGGGCTTATGACCAGGAAATTGTTCTTGTTGATGTGCTTGCCCTCGTGCTGCACGAGGTTTTTCAGAATCGTATAAGTGGGGAAGATGTTCTCAAAGGAGACCAACGGTATGGCGTTGGCCACCGACGGGCTGTGGGCGTCAAAGGTAATGATGGCCTTCACGCCCAGGTTCTGCAGCTCCTGTAGCGCCAGCGCGCAGTCCAGCGACTCGCGGCCCTTGCGTTTATGCTGGCGGGACGCGTATAAAAGCGGCATAATCAGCGTCACGCGGCTGGCCTTGCCGCCGATGGCCGATATGGCGCGCTTGATATCCTGAAAGTGCTCGTCGGGTCCGATGCGGTTTTCAAAGCCAAACATCCGATACGTGCATTCGTAGTTGCCCACGTCGCTGAGGATATAGATATCCTTGGAGCGAACCGAATCCCGCAGATGTATCTTGCCTTCGCCGTTGGCGAAGCGCGTCTGGTCGATGGGGACAATGTAGTTTTCCGGCTGGGCGGTACCGTCGATCATGTTGGAAACCCAGGCGTTTACGTCCTCGCCCAGCTTTTTACAGTTTTCCAGCACCACCAAACCCAGCTGCTTACGCTCTTGCATTTTTTCCTGCATGTGTATATGTGCCTCCCGCAGTGGTCAAATCTTGAATCGGCTTACGGCGCCGTCGTACGCCGTAAGCCGCCATGGTACAACACAGTTCGCCAGCAAATGACTTTATAACAGATATACAATAAGCCATCCGGCGTTTTTTTTCAAGTGCCGCGCCGCCGGGAAACTCTGTATGTAGGGCGGTGGGCGGCGCTTACGCGCCTACTCGGCGTCCATTTTTGCCCGCACCGCATCGTTGAGAATCCTTGATGACCCGATGAGCACCGCGCACACGGCAAAGAGTACGATGTTCAGCACAAAAGGCAGGCGCCGGTCTAGGGCGCTGAGCTGGCCGATGAGCCAGGCAAAAGGCGACGTAAGGCCTATCATGATGACGTAAATAAGCGCGTTCATCCGCG
Source organism: Eubacteriales bacterium (assembly GCA_028709505.1). Classification (GTDB taxonomy): domain Bacteria; phylum Bacillota; class Clostridia; order Christensenellales; family UMGS416; genus STF2-111. The sequence goes on along the minus strand of JAQVWW010000279.1, from coordinate 1,504 downwards.
CCCGCTGGTGCTTATCAACAAACCAAATGGCCATTGATTCCTTGCGCGGGGTGATAAGCGCGTAGGCCAGCGCTTCGGCCAGCACGTAGCCAAAGAGCATCGCCAGGTTGCGCTGCGGCGCCCACAGCAGCAGCAGATGGCTGGCCACATAGACGCCCAGCCCCGTCAGCACCACCGGGCGGAACGGGAAGCGGCTGAGCCACCCCTGTAGCAGCAGCATGATGACCAGCAGCAGCGCCGCCCGCACCATCGGGAACAGCGGAATCAGACTTTCGGCGATGTGTAGGTTCTGCGTAACGTACAGCGAAAAAAAGCTGTTGATGGGCACCATCCAGATGTTAAAGAGCACCATAAAGGCGACGATCATCCGCGTAACCGGGCTTTTGATCATCTGCACAAACACCTGGCCATACTCGGCAAGCATCTTGCGCAGCGGCATACCACGGGTCTGCTCCATGCGCAGGCGGCCCTGCTCGGTCTCGGTACCTATCGCGTACAGGATGACGAACTTTATCGTCATCACCACCGCCGCCAGCAGGTACAGGCCCCGCACGACGCTGACCATATTGTAGCGGCTGACCAGCAACGACGAGATGGGCGCGAAGAACACGGCCAGCAGGCCCGAGATGCTCAGCCACGTGTAAACATGAACCAACTTGCTCTGATCGGAATCCTCGACCAGCAGGCATGTCCACGAGATGTTCGTAATCTGCCAAAGGCTGTTGCAGACAGCCGCCGCCAAAAACCACCAATAGTTCTGAGCGAAAGCCCATATCAGGCAGGTCAACGACCAGGCAATGATATCGAACACCAGCGTCGTCTTGCGCCGGCCCAGCTTGTCGGTCAGCACGCCACCCAGCAGCGAGCTTACCACCTGCAGCAGCATACCGATGGCCAGCAACTGACCAATCTGGATGTCGTTGACGCCCAACGCATACATGTATAGCGATGCAAACGGCGCATACAGGTTGTGCGGAACGCCCCACAGCGGCTCGGTATAGACGCAGATGCGGGGATTTCCTTTCATCGTAAGCAGCGTGTTCCACAGCGGGTTGGCCATCAGCCGGTTCTTCAGGCGGTGCTTGCGCATAGCGGCTCCTTGCAGGCGTCATCGGGCAGGACGCGTATTTGAACATAGTGATACTATCATACTCTTTTCTTTGTATTGAGTAAATACCGGCAGCGGCATACCTGGGACGGCATTTTGCGGCAAACCGGCCTCCATTTGGATCTTTTTAGAAATCTTCCGCACAGAATATGGGAAAATGAGGTATAATAACTTCATCCATCTACGAAGGCCGCAGCCGCGGGGCTATGCAGCTTTAGCCCACGGTAGATTGTCGCGCGGCGGGAAGCCGCGTACCTGCCACAGCCTGCCTAAGGCATTCTCCGCGCGGCCGCGCCAATGGCAGTATAATCTTTAAATTTAGCAAACATATAAGGGGAAGGCATGAAATCTCTGATAGTGTATTACTCGCGCACCGGCGCATCGCAACGGGCGGCG
>JAQVWW010000278.1 GCA_028709505.1 Eubacteriales bacterium | reverse complement strand
GCCGAGGTTGTGGAGATTGGACAAAGTCTTATCTCGCTCACTGGAAAAATTGAGGGGATCAGTAAGCAGTTGACCGATAGGGCGTCTGTGTGGCGCCAGTTCTGGATCGCTTTAATTCCTGCGGCATTGGTGGCCATATTTACATGGCTGCTCACTCGTTTCGCCGGATAGTGCCTTTTTACAGGCCCGCCGTAAAGGCGGGCTTTTTTGTTTCCATGAAATGCTTCATTTTTAGAAAGTCAAGTAGCGCAGCTACCATTTTTGGTAATTGCGGCCCTTGAAATAGAACGTATGTTTGTATATTATATTGTTACGTTCTTACCGGAGGTTGCGAAAAAATGGGTAACGTGGGCGAGATGGTTAAACTGATTGAGTCGCGGCATTTCCGAGTGGTCTTTGCACCACTGCTGCGGACAGTGGATAGCATACGCAGGGGCAACATAATAATTCTCAACGAAAACATGGATATACCCACCACGTGTGAGTGTTTGCGGCAGTGGATCATGGCGCTGCTCTACTGATGACACCCCGCATCATGGCCATACCATCAAAACGCGGCCCATCAAGCGAGCATATACTCATTAAGGGGAGTGTACCATCCATGGACCAATACTGCTTATATCTGCGTAAGTCCCGCTCCGACTTGGCCGCCGAGGCCCGCGGGGAGGGCGAATCTTTGGCGCGGCATGAGGGCATCCTTATGCGCCTGGCAAAGTCCAGGGGATACACTATCGGCGCCGTCTATAAAGAGATTGTCTCGGGCGACACCATCGCAGCCCGGCCAGTGGTGCAGCACCTCTTGCGGGAGGTGGAGCAAGGCAAGTGGCGCGGGGTGCTGGTGGTTGAGGTGGAGCGCCTTGCACGCGGCGAGACCATTGACCAGGGTGTTGTGGCGCAAACCTTTAAATATTCCAACACTCTTATTATCACTCCTCTCAAAATTTACGATCCAAACAACGAATTCGATGAGGAGTATTTTGAGTTCGGTCTTTTCATGTCGCGCCGGGAGTATAAGACGATAAACCGGCGTCTGCAGCAAGGCCGCGCGGCAGCGTCGATGGAGGGCAAATACGTGGGCTCTCGATGCCCCTTTGGGTATCGGCGCGTGTTATTGCAAAGTGTGAAGGGCATTACCCTTGAAATAGTGCCCGAAGAAGCGCAAATAGTAAAAATGATATTCGACTTCTATCTGCACGGCACAGTAAACGACCAAGGCAAGCCGGTAGCCTGCGGATATGCGCACATCACCCGATTGCTTAATGCGAGCAATCTACCGGCAGCCCGTAGCAAGCGCTGGTCGCCGGCCACCATCGCAGGCATGCTGCGCAACCCTATATATACCGGCAAAATCCGTTGGAACCACCGTCCACAGGTAAAGGCTATGTCCGACGGGGAAATTGTGACATCGCGGCCCCGGAATCCGGAATGCCTGCTTATGCCCGGCCTACATGAGCCCATCATATCCGACGAGCAATTTGCCGCCGTGGCCACCAAGATACAGCGGCGTGGCCACGCTCCTGCGCCGAAGCATCTACCCATCAAAAACCCCCTGGCGAGGCTTGTAAAGTGCGGCGTGTGCGGTCGCAATATGGACCGCCGCCCCTACCAGAGCGGCCGACAGCCGAGCCTTATCTGCCGATACTCTGATTGTCCAAATGTGTCCGCAGATTTGTGCCTGGTGGAGCGGCGAGTACTGGATGGCTTGGCACTGTGGCTAAAAAACTATAGGCTGGAGTGGGACGCGCTGGGCAGCACCCCGGCTGATGAGCAACTGGCGCTGCTGAAAGCGTCAGCTGACCGGCTGCAAGAGGCGCTGCAAACGCAGGAGCGCCAGATGTCCAGACTCTACGATTTGCTGGAGCAGGGCGTATATACCACGGATATTTTTGTCGAACGCTCTGCCGCCCTTGCTGCCCAACGCTCAGCAGCACAGCAGGAGCTGGCTCAGCTGGACGGGCAGGCAGCAGCACTTCGGCAGGCGCATACACGCATGCGTGTGTTGGTGCCCAAAATTGAGCATCTGCTGCAGGTGTACGATAATATTACCGACCCGCAAATACGAAACGATATGCTTTCGGAAATTATTGAAAAAGCAGTGTATCTTAAAACGAATAAGCGTGGGCGCTTTGACGAGGGAGCCGCCGAGGATTTTGAAATAACACTATACCCGCGGCTAGATTAGGGCAGTCCATATCTATCTTATATGACCCGAAGAAATGGCGCACGTCGAGATGGTCTGCAGCATCGTTTACCAGCTGACCCGCAACTTGAGCCTGCAGGAGATTCAGGGCAGCAGCTTTCAACCCTATTTTATGGACCACACCACCGGCCTTTACCCGGTGGATGCCAGCGGCGTGCCGTTTGACGCCAAGACCTTCGCCTCCACCGGCGATATCCTGGCCGACCTGCACGAAGACCTGGCCGCCGAACAGAAGGCCCGCCTGACCTACGACAACATCCTGCGCTTTGCCGACGACCCCGACGTACGCGACGCCATCAAGTTCCTGCGCGCACGGGAGATTGTACACTTTCAGCGCTTTGGCGAAGCATTGCGCATCGCCCAGGACAATCTGGACGCAAAGAACTTCTATGCCATCAACCCGGCCTTCGATACCAAAAAGTAGGCCCGGGCAAAAAACAAACCGGCAGCGTGTACGCTCTGCCGGTTTTTTAGTACCCGTCGTTGTTTCCGCGCCGGGTGTCGATTGGATTCGCCCGGAGATAGCGCCGCGTTGGCGTTTCCGGGCGGGCAATGGGCGGCGCGTATGCGATGCCGCATTTTGGGCTGCGCAAAACGCGTAATGCGCCGTACCGGACAGGGAAAGGAACATCTGCCCGGCGCTGTGGCACCGCCTGCCGGCACGCTTGCGTGCGGGCTTAGGCGCAACCGCCGTGCCGGGCACAACAACCCCCTTGCTACGCCCCGTCGCCCTGCGGCGGGAAAACAACGCAATCTCGGCGCTGCCGGCGTCTTTTGGCTACTTGCGCACCCTCCGGACAATCCGCTTCACGCGTTAGCGCTGCCGGCATCTTCACGCTACTTGCGCACCCTTTGGGCAATCCGCTTCGTGCGTTAG
>JAQVWW010000277.1 GCA_028709505.1 Eubacteriales bacterium | reverse complement strand
GGCACCGGCGTGGCCGACATAACCAGCATATCCGGGTCTTGACCCTTGCCCGATAGGGCGCTGCGCTGGCGCACGCCGAAGCGGTGCTGCTCGTCGGTCACCACCAGCCCCAAGTCGGCATATTCCACACCGGCCTGAATCAGCGCATGGGTGCCCACCACCACATCTACTTCGTGGGCGGCAATCCGGCGCAATACGTCGCGGCGTTGTGCAGCCTTTTGAGAGCCTTTGAGTAGAGCCAGGCGCACGCCCAGCGGCGCAAGCAGCCGTTGGGCCTCGGCGTAGTGCTGTTCGGCCAATATTTCAGTGGGCGCCATCAGCGCGCCCTGGCGGCCCTCGGCGGCGCACAGATACAGCGCGCCCAGCGCCAGCGCCGTCTTGCCGCAGCCCACATCGCCCTGCACCAGCCGGTTCATGCAGCCCATCTGGCGCATGTCGGCAACGATTTCCCCCAGCACCCGCCGCTGGGCGCCGGTCATGGCAAAGGGCAACGCGTCGGCAAAGCGCTGTATCCTTTCCTGCGGGCAGGTAAAGGCGCGCCCGCCGCGGCTGTTGTGGCGCAGGTCGGCGGTGTGCCGCAGCATCAGCAAAAACAGCGCCATCTCCTCAAAGGCCAGCCGCCGCCGGGCGCTGTCGGCCGCCGCCATGTCGGTGGGGAAATGCACGTTCTGCAACGCGTAGTTATATTCGCACAGCTCATTGCGCAGCCGAAAGCCGGCGGGCAGGGCTTCGTCCACTGGGCTTAGGTAGTTCAGCGCCTGCGCTATCACGCCGCGCAGCACTTTCTGGCTGATGCCCTGCGTGATGGGATAGATGGGCATGACGCCGGGCATCTGCTGTTCGTAAGGTTCATAGCCGGGGTTGACCAGCCGCTTTTCGGCAAAGCGGCCCTCTATGCGGCCGTAGAACACCCAGCGCGTGCCGGGCTTAAATACGTTGGCCAAAAAAGGCTGGTTGTACCATACGGCGGTGCCGGCGGTGACGCCGTCGCTGATGGGCAGGCGCACGACGCTCATGTTGCGCCGGACGCGCTTGATTTCCGCCGGCGCCGTCACGTCGGCCAGCACCACGCCTTCGCCCTGATGCGGGATGTCGGCCAGCGGCACGTGGCTGCTCAGGTCGTGGTAGCCGCGCGGAAAAAACAGCGCCGCGTCGCCCAGCGTCTCAATGCCCAGCCGTGCAAGCGATCGCGCGCGGACGTCGCCCACGCCTTTGAGCGTCGTAATGCTTTGCTGCCAGGCCGACATATCGTTTCCCCCTTCTTTATTTTTCTCCAGTATAGCACAAAAGCGCCCCTGCACCACCCCGGAGCGCTTTGCCCGCAACGGCAACGGCCGGGCAAAAAGACGTCCGCCGCGACGAGCTTCTTTTGCGGCGGACACCCGCGCTTCCGTGCGTATCCGGGTTCCCTTTGTCGCTACAGCTTCTTGTGGTAATACAGCTTGGGCGCCGCCCGCACCAGGCAAATATACAGCAGGCAGCCCAGGCAGGACAAGGCCACCACCGGGTTAAAATACCCGCCTATGATGGCGCCCAGCAGCAGGCCCAAGGCATCAAACCAATAGGATGTATGGCCTGAGCGGTGGCAGATTTCCATAGACCTTTCATCATGCTCGCGGATATACTGCTTTTTTAAATACGGCTGGCTTCTAAGCGCCCGGGCGTTGAGCACAATGCCCAGCGCCATAATGCCCACCGCCGAGAGGCTGACGCCGCAGATAAAGCCGTTCCACGCCGACGCCCAGCGTTCGTTGGCGTAAGCGGGCCTGATCATCTGCGTCAGGCTCAGCGCAATCAGCGCCATGACGATGACCGCCGCCGCCGCGAATAAGACCGTCTGCAGCTGGATTGTCTTTCTGTACCGTTCCAGTTCCTTTTCCATACTCCTATTCCTCCATATCGGTAAAATCAAACACTTCCTCAATACGCAGCCCAAAATAGCGGGCAATTTTGTAGGCCAGCGGCAGCGACGCAATATATTTCCCCGTTTCGATGGAAGTGATGGTCTGCCGCGTGGTACCCACCGCGTCGGCCAGCTCCTCCTGAGAGAGCTTGCGCGCTTTGCGCAATTCCTTTATTTGCGTATGCAACGTATCACCGCCCCGTCATATGCTAAGTTGGCTTTGCATTTTTAGTATAGTTTGCTTTGCAGAATCTGTCAAGTATGCTTTGCAAAATAAAATGCCCCGCGCTGTTATCCAGCGCAGGGCCCTAAGGCTGAGGAATTTGGTTTGCTCGGGATTTGCCACAGCAAGCCGGCGTAGCCCGCCGCGTGCCGCGCTACGCCTGTTGGTCGACGTCTTGAAAGTTGCCGCGGGTCAGCTGCCTTATCCATTGCATGTGGTTGACCTTGACATAGGCTACCACGCATTTGAGCAGTTGATCGATTTTCAGGAAAAAGAACACCACCACCGGCGGCCAATGCAGCACAAACGCCGCCAGCAGCGATAACGGCGTCACCACCAGCCACGAGAAGATGAGATCGTTGAACATCATAAAGCGCGTGTTGCCGCCGCCGCGTATGATGCCGCCTATGGTGGAAGCCTGGTAGGCGCTGCCGATGACGGTGACGGACAGCACCTGAATAAAGGCGATGCTCAGCGCGTGGCTTTCGGGCGACAGCGCGTAGATGCGCAGCAGCAGATCCTTGCCAAAGAACAGCAGCGCGCTGGCGATAAACCCCATCCCCACGAAGATGACCTGCAGCGTGCGCGAATAAGGTTTGACCAAATCCAGCCGACCGCTGCCCACCGTCTTGCCGATGAGTACGGCGGCGGCGCTTCCCGACGCCGACGTGATAACCGTCACCACCTGAAAGATGGCGCCGGCCACGTTGCTGGCAATCAGCGAAGGCGAGCCCATGTGGCCCAGAATGCCGGTGTGCACGCTTTGGACGACGCCCCAGGACGCCAGCGTCAGCACCACCGGTATGCCCACGCGGATGTAATCCTTGAGCAGCTGCGTATCCAGCTTGAACAAGTGCTTAAACCGATATCGGAGCTTTTGATCCACTACGATAAAGTACGCCATCACCACGGCAAACTCGGCAATGCGCGAAATGAGCGTGGCCAGCGCCGCG
>JAQVWW010000005.1 GCA_028709505.1 Eubacteriales bacterium | reverse complement strand
GGCTGGTGCGCTTGGCGTAGGGCTCCTTTACCGGCGCCACGCCGATGTCGTACAGGAAGTGGTGCCAGAACCGCGAATACAAAAGGTGCAGCGTCGTGTGCTCCATGCCGCCGTTGTACCAGTCCACCGGGCTCCAGTAGGCCAGCGCTTCGGGGCTGGCCAGCGCCTTGTCGTTGTGCGGGTCCATATAACGCAGGAAGTACCACGACGATCCCGCCCACTGGGGCATCGTGTCGGTCTCGCGCCGGGCGGGGCCGCCGCACTTGGGGCAGGTCGTATTCACCCAGCTTTCGATGGCGGCCAGCGGCGACTCGCCGTCGTCGCCGGGTTTAAAATCAGCCGTATCCGGCAGCAGCAGCGGCAGTTGATCCTCGCCCAGCGGTACCCAGCCGCAATGCTCGCAATGAACCAGCGGAATAGGTTCGCCCCAATAGCGCTGCCGGGAGAATACCCAGTCGCGCAGCTTATAGTTGACGGTCTTTTTGCCGATGCCTTGCTGCTCCAGGTACGCCGTCATCTTTTCTTTAGCCTCCGTCACTGCCAGCCCGTTTAAGAAGCCCGAGTTGACCAGCACGCCGTGGGCGCTGTCGGTAAAGGCGGCCTGTGTCACGTCGCCGCCGGCCACCACCTCCACGATGGGCAGGCCAAACTTATCGGCAAACTCCCAGTCGCGCGTGTCGTGACCGGGTACGGCCATGATGGCGCCGGTGCCGTAGGACATCATCACGTAATCGGCCAGATACACCGGGATGGGCTTGCCGGTCACCGGGTTGACGGCGTCCAGCCCCACAAGGCGCACGCCGGTCTTTTCCTTGTTCATCTCGGTGCGCTCAAATTCCGACTTGCTCTGGGCCAGCCGCTGGTAGGCGCGCACGTCGTCTCTATTTTGAATACGCGCGGCATATTTTTCGATATACGGGTGTTCGGGCGAAAGCACCATGTACGTGGCGCCAAAGAGCGTATCCGGCCGCGTGGTAAACACGCGCAGCGCGTCTCCGGTGCCGGCAAGTACAAAATCCACTTCGGCGCCTTCGCTGCGACCAATCCAGTTGCGCTGCTGCGTCTTGACCTTTTCGATGAAGTCCACGTCGTCCAGGCCGTCCAGCAGCTTCTGGGCGTAGTCGGTAATGCGCAGCATCCACTGGCTTTTTACCTTCTGCACCACTTCGCCGCCGCAGCGTTCACAGTGGTTGTCCACCACTTCCTCGTTGGCCAGGCCCACCTTGCACACGGTGCAGAAGTTGATGGGCATCTGTGTTTTGTAGGCCAATCCGCGCTCATAAAGCTTTAAGAAAATCCACTGCGTCCACTTAAAATACGCCGGATCGGTGGTGTTAACTTCGCGGCTGTAATCAAAGGAAAAGCCCAGCATCTTCAGCTGCCGGCGGAAGTGGTCGACGTTGTTCTTCGTCACCACCGCCGGGTGGATGTTGTTCTTGATGGCGAAGTTCTCGGTGGGCAGGCCAAAGGCGTCCCAGCCGATGGGGAAGAGCACGTTATAGCCCTGCATACGCCGCTTGCGGGCGATGATGTCCATGGCCGTGTTGGAGCGCGGGTGCCCCACGTGCAGGCCGTTGCCCGAAGGATAGGGGAACTCTATCAGGCAATAATATTTGGGCATCGTGTGATCGTCGCCGGCACGGAACGCGCCGGACGCCTCCCACCTGTCCTGCCACTTTTTTTCCATTGTTTCAGGCTGATATGAATCCTGCGCCATAGCAAAAAAGGCCTCCTTGCGCCATTTACGGGTAATATCTTATCTATTATAGCAGAAAGTCGCAGTTTTTCCAGCGATACAATAAAAAAGCGGGCGGAAAGCACCCTCTCCGCCCGCACGCTTGCCCGTACGGCTACAAAGCGGCGTCCAGTACCGTCTTGACCTGCTCCTTCGTGACGGCGCCTTCGTGCTTTTTCACGCCGTCCACATAAAAAGTGGGGACGTAGTAGTAATCGTATTGGTTGGCCAGTTCGCTCTGCTTCCCTTCGTCGATGGTGCGGATGGGTAGCTGCGCATAAGCGGAATTCTCGCCTTTTAGCTGCTCCAAATACGCCAGCGCCTGCCGGCAATAGGGGCAGTTGTGCAGAATAAATAGCATAATAGGCTTCATCATAAGCCTCCTTACCGGCATTTCCCTGTAGTATACCCTCCGTTTGCGCCGGCTAATCCCGGCTGGCAAACATGACCAGGTTATGCCGAAACGCCGCCGGCAACAGCGCAGCGTAAATGCTGCGCATCTCGCGCATCACCGTGTCGTTGTCGGGCAACGCCGCCTGGCCCAGCGGGTGCGCATACAGCCGCATGGGCACGCCGAATATGGTGTAATCCACGCCAGGCAGCGGCATAAAATCCAGCCGTTGGTAAAACGACACGCGCCGGCGGCGCAGCGCCTGCTCGTCGGCGTCGGCGGCCAGCTCGGGCCGTTCCACCTCGATATACAGGCGGCTGGCGGCGGCGTATTCGTCCAACAGCGCCCGCAAAAAGGCGCTGCCCAGGCCCTGGCCACGCAGGCGCTGGCTGACGGCGTACAGCACCAGCAACGCCGGCTGCCCGGCGCCGCTGTGGGCCACAAAGGCGTAGGCCGCCGGCGCGCCGTCCTGTTCCAGCACGTAGCCGCGCACCGCCTTGCGCCGCATGTGGCGCTCCATCGCCACGCGGGGCGGATACTCCGCCGGCGGAAAATCCTCTTTTACCAGCCGGTAGATGCCGGGCAGTTCCTCCCGGCGCATCCGGCGCATCTGTTGTGTCATTTATGCTTGTCTCCCCTATTGCGCCGCGCCAGCATAGCCGCCCGAAACGCGATATGCAGCAGCGCCCCCGGCCATACCGAGCCGGTGACCACCGCAAGCGAGCCTAAGCCCAAGCCGCCCAGCAGTCCAAAGAGCATCGTCTGCACCGATTGGTTACGCCAGCGCTGCTGCTGCATGGTCAGCGCCGTGTAGGCGCAGGCCACGACAAACACCGCCGGCGTAACGCTAAGCAGCCCCGCCATGCTAAAGAGGTTGCCCAGCACGCCGCAGCCGCCCAGCAGCGGCAGCAGCAGCCCGCGAAACGTCCATTCGTCCAGCAGCGGCTCCCACAGCGCAAATCGCCAGCGCTGGTTGGCCGCGTCGGCCGGCGCAGTAAAGCACGCGCTGCCCAGGCCAAAGGCCATCAGCAGTATAAAAAACAGCGGTATCGCCGCGGCGCTGCCCGGCAAATTCCACAGGTATATCGGCCGTAGCCATATTGAAATGACGGCCGTAGCCGCCGCCCTAAGCCACAGGCTGTGCCGCTGCGCATGCAGTTTTTGCAGCAGCCGCTCGGGCCCGGCCTGCCAGAAGCATACCAGCGCCGCCGCCGCAATGCCCCAGCAAAGTTGCGTAATATTCAAAATTTCCTCCGTTATTTTCCCCGTTTGGCGGCAAAAAATGCCCGCAGCAGCGCCGCGCAATCATCGGCTAATATGCCGCCCAGTATCTGCGCGCGGTGCAAAAACTGCCCGTCGCCGGGCAGGTTGGCCACGCTGCCGCAGCAGCCGGCGCGCGTATCGGCCGCGCCAAAGCAGATGGCCGGGATGCGCGCCTGTATGGCGGCGCCGGCGCACATGGGGCAAGGCTCCACGGTGCTGTACAGCACGCAGCTGTGCAGATACCAGCCGCCCAGCGTCCGGGCGGCGTCGCGCAGCGCCAGCATCTCGGCGTGGGCGGTGGGATCGCCGTCCTGCTGCCTGCGGTTATAGCCGCGGCCGATGACGGCGCCGTTTTTGACCACCACGGCGCCGATGGGTACGTCGCCGGCGCTGCCGGCAATCTTTGCCAGCGCAATGGCCTGGCGCATATAGGTTTCGTGATCCAGCTCATCCAGCCGGATGGGTGTAGGCTGCTCGTATGGCATAGGCTATTTCCCCAAACAGAACTTGGAGAAGATGGTATCCACCACTTCGTCCACCGCCGTTTCGCCGGTTACCTGACCCAGGCACTGCCAGGCCCGCTGCAAATCCACCGCCGCCGTGTCCGGCGTAAAGCCCGCCAGCAGCGCTTCTTGGGCCTGGGTTAGCGCCTGCTGCGCGTCCATCACCGCCTGAATGTGCCGTTGGTTGGAAATCTCCACCGATTCGGGCGCGATATCGCCGATGCACAGCGTGTATATCTGCCGGCGCAGCGCGTCCAGCCCGTCGCCGGTGGTTGCCGAAATATCGACCACCGGGCCGCCGGACAGCGCAAGCAGCTGTTCATGCGTCACCGTTTGGGGCAGGTCGCACTTGTTGCGTACGACGATGCCCCGCGTCGCGCGCATACGCTCCAGCAGTTGCCGGGTTTCCTCGTGCAGCGGCTGCCCCGCGTCGATCACGGCCAACACCAGCTGCGCCTCATCCCAGGCGCGGTAGGCCCGCTCAACGCCCATCCGCTCTACGGTGTCGTCGCTTTGACGGATGCCCGCCGTGTCCACCAGCAACACCGCCAGCCCGTCCACATCCACGTGGGCCTCCAGCGTGTCGCGCGTGGTGCCGGCGATATCGGTGACGATGGCCCGCTCGTTGCCGCACAGCGCGTTGAGCAGGCTGGACTTGCCGGCGTTGGGCAGGCCCACAATGGCGCAGCGTACGCCGTCGCGTAACAACGCCCCGGCCTGAGCGCCGCGCAGCAAATCGCTCAGCCGCCGCTGCGTCCGCCCCATGTATTCCAGGCAATATTCGCCGGTCTGCTCCTCCACGTCCTCTTCGGGATAGTCCACCGTCACGCCGATGCGGGCCAGCATTTCCTTCATGTCCTGCTGGATGGAGTGGATGGTACGATACAGCCGCCCGCGCAACTGCTGCTGGGCCAGCCGGTGCGCGCCGGCGGATTGGGCGGCGATGACGTCCATGACCGCCTCGGCCTTGGACAAATCCAGCTTGCCGTTTAAAAAGGCGCGCTTGGTAAACTCGCCGGGTTGGGCCAGGCGCGCGCCGGCTTTCAGCGCCGCGTTCAGCGTGCGCGCTACGCTTACCTGCGAGCCGTGCACATGGATTTCAGCGCTGGGTTCGCCGGTATAGCTGGCCGGCGCCTGAAAGTACACGGCCAGCGCATCGTCTATGATATCGTCGCCGTCGATGACATCGCCGTAGGCCAGCATCCGCGGGCGCAGCCGCTTGGCCCTGGGGCGAAAAATGGACGTAAACACCGTGTGCGCCGCGCTGCCGCTGATGCGCAGCACCGCCACCGCCGACTGCCCCGGCGCGGTGGCCGACGCAATGATGGTATCGTCATATTGGTTCATCGGGTATTCCTTTGCCTGCCAGCCGCCTGCCGGTTGGATATGGCCTTTGGCGTTTTTTTATCGTTATCATACCATTGCCGCCCAAACAAGGCAACCGGCGCGCACCGCCGGTATCGCCGCATTGCCAATGCCGGCGCAATATGCTATTATTTAATGATAGTATATTGATAGTATTATTGTTAAACACGCTATGCCGGAAATGACGAAAGGAGGGGGGCGTATGCAGGTACCAAAGCGGCCGCCGCGGCTGATTTTGTTGCTGCTCATCCCCATCTGCCTGTTTGTCGGCTACTTGTTTGTGCGTCATTTTCTTCAGCTGCGCACGCTGCAGGCCGAGCAGGCACAGCTGACCCAGCAGCTGGAGAGCGTGAACCAGGCCAATGAAGACTTGGAAAACGAACTGCAGTATGCCGGCACCGATTCGTTCATCGAACAGATGGCCCGCGAAATTTTAGGATGGGTAAAGCCCGGCGAGCATAAATTTGTCGCCGACGACGTGTCGGACGGCGAATAGCTCTGAAAGGTCAAAAAATATGATAGAAAACCCGAAGCGCTACGCAGTCATCGACATCGGCTCCAACTCGGCGCGTCTGCTCGTCTGTGACGTGGGCCCGGACGGCGCGCTGACAGCCGTCGCAAAAAAGCTGGCCACTACCCGTCTGTCCGAAGGGCTGGTGGGCACCGGCACGCTGGGCGACGCGGCGATGGAGCGCACCCTTGCTTCGCTGGAGGCGCTGCTGCGCGAGGCCGAAGCCGCCCAGGCCGGGCAGGTTTTCGTATTTGCCACCGCGGCGGTGCGCGAAGCCGCCAACCGTGATACGTTCATCCGTATGGTGCACCAGAAGACGGCGGTGCTCATCGACGTGCTGCCCGGCGACATCGAAGCCGCCATCGGCTTTTGGGGTACGCTGCACAGCGGCGCGCGCGCCACGATAGACATCGGCGGCGCCAGCACCGAAATTGCGCTGGGCACCGGCGCCGAGCTAGGCTTTTACGCCAGCGTCAAGATGGGCGCCGTACGTGCGCTGGAAAAATATCCGCTGGGTGACATCGCCGACGCGCTGTCGCTGCAGGCGATGCAGCAGTGGGCTTACCACATTCTGCTGTCCGAGGCCCCTCATTTGCCGGAGCAGGTCCGGCAGCTTTCGCCGGCCGTGGTCAGCGGCGTAGGCGGCCCCATCACCACGCTGGCCGCCATGGATTTGAAACTGGAAGCCTACGACCCGGCCCGCATACAGGGTCATGTGCTGACATATAACACCGTCGATCGGCTCATCAACCGCCTGTGCGAGCTGCCGCTGGAAAAGCGGCGCAAGCTGCCGGGGCTGCCCGCCGACCGGGCCGATATTATCATCGGCGGCGCCGTCATCCTGCAGCAGGTGATGCGGGCGCTGGACATCCATCAGATCACCGTGTCCGACCGGGATAACCTGGAAGGCTACCTGCGGCGCAAGCTGCAATTACACATACACAGGTAGAGCGTATGATACGACACATCGTTTTGTGGGAGTTTTTAGAACAGGCCGAAGGGGCCACCCGGGCTGAGAACATGCGCAAGGTAAAAGCCATGCTGGAGGCCTTACCCGCCGTCATTCCGGAAATTTGCAGCCTGGCCGTAGGTCCGGTGCTCAACGACGCCGCCCCTTACCATATGGCGCTGACGCTGACCACCCGTACCATCGACGACCTGCATGCCTATCAGCGGCATCCGGCCCACCGCGCCGTGTCGGCGTTTGTCTCCAACGTGCGTGGCGAACGGTTGGCCGCAGATATCCAAGAGCCTTAGGGCTTATTCTGCGAAATGATAGGAAATTTTATATAATGGAAATCAATTAGAGGAGGAACGGTTATGGCTCATGTTACCTTTGATACCCAGCGGTGCAAAGGATGCGCGCTATGCGTAAACGTCTGCCCGAAAAAAATTCTAACGCTGGATAAAGGCACTCTCAATTCCAAAGGATATTATCCCGCCCGCTGCATCGATGAGGAAAAGTGCATCGGCTGCGCCAACTGCGCCCGCATGTGCCCCGACGTTTGCATCGTGGTGGAACGATAAAATTTTGCCGACCATTGCGTGAGGAGGAAACCATGGCGAAAAAACTGATGAAGGGAAACGAAGCCATTGCCGAAGCGGCCATCCAGGCCGGATGCCGTTTTTTCTTTGGCTATCCCATCACACCCCAGAATCAAATCCCCGAATACATGTCCCGCCGGATGCCGCAGGTAGGCGGATGCTTTTTGCAGGCGGAATCCGAAGTGGCGGCCATCAATATGGTATACGGCGCCGCCGGCGCCGGCGCGCGGGTTATGACGTCTTCATCCAGCCCCGGCATCTCGCTCAAACAGGAGGGTATCTCCTACATCGCCGGCGCTGAACTGCCCTGTTTTATCGTCAACATGGTGCGCGGCGGCCCGGGTCTGGGCAGCATTCAGCCCGCCCAGTAGGACTATTACCAGGCTACCCGCGGCGGCGGCCACGGCGATTACCGCCTGGTGGTGCTGGCCCCGGCCAACCTGCAGGAGGCGGTGGAGCTGACGCAGGAAGGCTTTGACATCGCCGACACCTATCGGATACCGGTGATGATGCTGGGCGACGGCATGCTGGGCCAGGTGATGGAGCCGGTGGAATTCGGCACCTACACGCCGCGGCAACTGCCCGAGAAGACCTGGGCCACCACCGGCCGTGGCCAGCGCCCGCAAAACAACATCATCAACTCGCTGTACATCAAGCCCGACGTGCTGGAGAAGATGAACCGGAATCTGCAAAAGCTCTATGATGAGATTGCACAAAAGGAAACCAAATATGAGCTCTACAACGTGGAGGGTGCCGACATCCTCGTCGTGGCCTACGGCACCACGGCGCGTATCGTGCGCAACGTCATTGCCCAGGCTGCCCAGGAAGGCTTAAAGGTCGGCATGGTGCGGCCCATCACGCTGTGGCCTTTCCCGGCCGCCGCCATTGCCCAGGCCGCCGCCCAGCCGTCGGTCAAGGGTGTCCTCTCGGTGGAGATGAGCACCGGCCAGATGGTGGACGACGTGAAAATTGCCGTCAACGGCGCCAAGCCCGTCACGTTCTACGGCCGCTCCGGCGGCATGATCCCACTGCCGCAGGATATCCTGGCGCACATTCAATCTTTCCTGGGAGGTAAGGCATAATGGCTGTTGTATTCCAAAAAACCAAGATGCTGACCGACGCTCCCTTCCATTATTGCCCCGGCTGTACCCACGGCATCATTCACCGTCTGGTGGCCGAATCGCTGGAGGAGCTGGGCGTGGGCGGCACCGCCATTGGTGTGGCGCCGGTGGGCTGCGCGGTATTTGCGTATGATTATTTCAACTGCGACATGCAGGAGGCCGCCCATGGCAGGGCGCCGGCGGTAGCCACCGGCATCAAGCGCGTTCACCCGGATAAAATCGTCTTCACCTATCAGGGGGACGGCGATCTGGCCTCCATCGGCGCCGCCGAGATCGTACACGCCGCCGCCCGGAGTGAGAACATCACCGTCATCTTCATCAACAACGCCATCTACGGCATGACCGGCGGCCAGATGGCGCCTACCACGCTGCCGGGCATGGTCACCACGACGTCGCCCTACGGCCGGGATACCGACCACTGCGGCTTTCCGGTAAAAATATCCGAGATGCTCTCTACGCTGGACGGCTCGTCGTTCATCGAGCGTGTGTCGGTGCACGACGTGCCCAACGTCATAAGGGCCAAGAAGGCCATCAAGAAGGCTTTCCAGTGCCAGATAGACGGCAAGGGCTTTTCTCTGATAGAAGTGCTGTCCACGTGCCCCACCAACTGGGGTATGGAACCGCAGAACGCGCTCAACTGGTTAAAGGACAATATGGTGCCCTATTACCCGCTGGGCGTATACAAGGATAAGGAGGCATAGCGCCATGCAGCAACAGCTTGTTATTTCAGGTTTTGGCGGCCAGGGCGTCATGTCGCTGGGCCAGGTGCTGGCCTATGCCGGCATGATGGCCGATAAGCAGGTTTCCTGGCTTCCTTCCTACGGCCCGGAGATGCGCGGCGGCGCGGCCTACTGCCACGTCATCCTGTCCGACGAAGCGGTGGGTTCGCCCATCATCACCCAGGCCGATACGCTCATCGCCATGAACGGCCCGTCGCTGGACGCTTTTGAGTCCATGGTGGCGCCCGGCGGCCATCTGCTTATCAACTCGTCGCTTATTGCCCGCAAGTCCGCCCGCACCGATGTGGATGTGCACTACGTGCCGGCCAACGATATTGCCAACGAGCTGGGCAACGTCCGCGTCGCCGGCATGGTGGTGCTGGGCGCTTACATTGAGCTGACCCGCATTGTTGACCTGGACACGCTGGTGGACGCGCTGCGCCAGGTTCTGGGCGAGAAGAAGGAGAAGCTCATCCCCGTCAACCGCGCCGCCATGCAGCGCGGTATGGAGCTGGTGCGCGGCGAAACCGACTAAGTATCAGGAGGCTTGTTATGGCTGTTTTGGTGGATTTGAAGCGTTACGCCGGCGATGTGCAGGAAATTCTCAACCGCCCGGTGATACAGCGGGCCGCCGTGTTCTACGGCAGCTCTACCATACGCATATGGGGGCAGCAGCGGCTGGAGCAGGATATGGCGCCCATGAAGGCGCTGTGCCACGGCTTTGGCGGCAGCACCGCCGAGGAGGCGCTGTATTACTACCCCACGCTGGTGCGTCCCTACGCGCCACGGGCGCTGGTGTGGTACGAGGGCGACAACGACATGTGCTGCGGCTATGCGCCGGACACGGCGGCCGACTTAAGCTGCAGGGTATTTCAGTGGGCGCAGACCGACTTTCCCGGCCTGCCCATCATCATTATCCCGGTTAAGCATTCACCGTGCCGGGATTTGTTTTTGTCGCAGATGAACATTTACAACCAGCGGCTTAAGGACTTCGCCGCCACCCGCGAAAATGTGCAGATACTGGACCTGGACGGCCTGCTGTACGATGAGGACCGCGCACTGCGCACCGATATCTTCCAAGACGATGGGCTACACTTTAATCAGCTGGGCTACGAAGAGCTGGCTAAGCTGGTGCGCCCGGCATTGGAATCGGTTCTGGACGAGCGCTGGATATAAGGCATTCTTTGATAAAAGGGGCTTGGCTGCAAGCTAAAGGCCGGTGCAAAAGCATCGGCCTTTGATTTTTTGGCGTAGATATCTTGGTGGCCCAATCTCCACACTTCTGCACAAGCGCCACGTCTCCGGCGTATCCCGCCGCGCGAAACGCCCCAATCCCGGCGTTTATGGAAGGATCTCCAAAAAGGGTTATCCCTTTGGCAAAGGGGCTTGGCTGCAAGCTAAAGGCCGGTGCAAAAGCATCGGCCTTTGATTTCTCGGCGCAGATATCTTGGTGGCCCCCATCTCCAAACTTCCGCGCAAGCGCCACGTCTCCGGCGTATCCCGCCGCGCAAAACGCCCCGATCCCGGCGTTTATGGAAGGATCTCCAAAAAGGGTTTATCCCTTTGGCAAAGGGGCTTGGCTGCAAGCTAAAGGCCGGTGCAAAAGCATCGGCCTTTGATTTCTCGGCGAAGATATTTTGGCGCCCCTACATTCAAACCCCCGCATAAGCACGGCCACCGCGAACCCCGTCGCGAAACGCCCCAATCCCGGCGTTTATGGAAGGATTGCCAAAAGGGTTTGCCCCTTTGGCAAAGGGGCAAACCCCCGCCTGCGCCGTTATAGAAAGGTGGTGATCTCCTCAACCGGCCGGCGCTCAGGCGCTTTGTCAGGCTGCTGCGCGGCGTAGCCGATGGGCAGAATGGCCACCGGGCGGATATCGGCGGTCAGCCCCAGCGCCTGGGCGCAGGCGTCCTCGCGGAAAGCGCCCACCCAGCAGCTGGCCAGCCCGCTGTCGTGGGCGCACAGCAGAATATTCTGCACCGCCGCGGCGGTATCCTGCAGGCAATACAAATCGCCGCCCCGATCGCCATACTGGGCGGCGGTGATGCGCGCTTCGACGCCCACGACAATGATCACCGGCGCATAGGTGATCCACTTGGCCGGATGCTGCTGACAGGCGCATATCTTTGCCCGCAGCGCCGCGTCCCGCACCACATAAAAATGCCAGGGCTGCATATTCCCGGCGCTGGGCGCCCAGCGGGCCACCTCCAGCAACGTATGAATTTGTTCGTCGGTTACATCCCGCTCTTCATAGCGCCGAACGCTACGGCGGGTGGCCGCCAGTTCTGAAAATTGCATACAAACTGCTCCTTTGCTTCTATGTGTGGTTCTGTTGAGCAGCAGTATGCCACAACCGCCGCGCGAATGCAAGCGCCCTATGCCAGGTGTGCGGCAGCATAGCTTAAAATCGTGCTCTCCATCAGCGCGTAGCCGCGGGCGTTGGGGTGCATGCCGTCTTTGCATATGACGTCGCTTAGCGACCGCTGGCCCAAAAAGGCCTGGCGGATGTCGATGACGTCGCAGCCGGCCAGCAGAGCCGCGTGCAGGATGGCGCTGTTGTACTGCTCATGCCAGCGGTAGATGTACATTTTATCGCCCAACCAGCGCAGCACGTTGTCGCGGTTCAACTGCGCCTTGGTCACCCAGTCAAAAAAACCCGTCACCTCTATCGGCGGCAATGTCATGGCGATGGCCTTCTTGCCCATCTGCTGTACATGCTGCAGAATATCGACGTATGTCTGCTCAAACTGTGCCAGTGGCGTCCCCGGCAGATGCGTGGCTTCGGGCTCCCGGGCGATGCTCGCCCAATCGAAGTTGGAATCGTTGCCGCCAAACTCCAGCACCACCACGTCACAGTCGTCCCATTTTTCCTGGGCACGCCGCATATATTCCAGCCCCTTGCCTATCGTGCAGCCGAAGCGGGCATAATTGCGGATTTCGTAGCCCGTCTTTTGCGCCACCAGCGAAGCCACGTCGTCTTTGGGGATCACGTAGCGCCCCTTCTCCTCATCCAATAGAATGCCCCGGGCTACCGAATCTCCCCAAACCGCAATTTTTTTCATCATGTTAACCCTCTATCATATAGTTATGATAACCATTATATACGGTTATTCAATTCTGTCAAGGCGTTTTATTTATTATATACAAAACCGAAGACTCTGACTCTCTTTGGCGTTGGGCACAGGCGGCCGGGCGCTGGAGAACGGGCGCCGCGCGCACGGCGCCCTGCAGCCCATACAGGCCTATTTCCAGGCTGCCCTATCCCTTAGGCGGTACTCCCGCAGCGCCGAAAAGCCGCAAAGCGCGCCTTTCTACCCCAATAAAAAAACCGGGCAAGCCTATGCCTGCCCGGTTGAGGAACTTGTTACAGCTTTCTGTGGTGCTTGTTGGTCAGCCGGATGTACAGCTCTTCGTCCAGCGAAAACAGCATGTCCTCCATCTCTTTATCGCCTATGGTGGTCTGCCTGCCGCCCTCAAACTGCTCGTCAAAGAGGGCCTTCATCTTCTTGACCGTCTCGTTGTGCTTATCCAGCGGCACGCCATGGTCGGGGAAGTAGCTGTTGATCCAGTGCAGAATGCCGGCTACGCCGCTGTGCGGCCCAATCATCACCGTCGGCGGACGGTTGAGTATCTTGCCGGTGTTGAAAATGTTGTAGATCTCCTCGTCTTTGAGAAGCCCGTCGGCGTGGATGCCGGCACGGGTGGCGTTGAAGTTGCGGCCCACGAACGGCGTACGCGGCGGGATGTCGTAATCCATCTCCCGCTCCATATACTCGGCAATTTCGGTGA
>JAQVWW010000276.1 GCA_028709505.1 Eubacteriales bacterium | reverse complement strand
TATCGAAGGCGAGTTCGAAATTGACGAGGACTTTGTGCTGGCTATGGAGCAGGGCATGCCGCCCACCGGCGGCTTTGGCATGGGAGTGGACAGGATGGTCATGCTCTTTACCGACGCGCCGGGCATCCGCGACGTGCTGCTGTTCCCGACAATGAAACCGCGGGGGTAGAAGGAGGCGGACATGAACCGTTACAAACTGACCAAGGAGCGACTGGCCAATCATTTGCGCTATATGGCATTGGTATACGGCCTGGCCATATTGGGCTGTGTAATGGTGGGTTCGCTCATTTATAGCGCGACTGCACCCGAGCTGCCCGGCGATCAGCGCGTGGACATTCTGGCGGTGAGCTACATCAACGAATACGCCGCCAAAGTGTGGAGCGCCGATATGCTCCAGCAGCTGGACCCCAGCCAGAAGGAAGTGATCATCGAGCAGATGGGTGTTAGCGGCTCGGGATATGACCAAATGATTCTCATGGCGCGGCTGGCCAACAGCGAGGGTGATATTTTTATTATGGATAAGGAGACATACCAGTACCTGGCCCGGCAGGGCGCGTTTCTGGAAGTTTCCGACCTGGCGCAGCAGGTGGAGTTTAACCTGAGCGCCGAGGCCACGCTGGAAGACGGCTATGTGCCCGGCTACAGCCAGACCGGCGTGCCCGGCGGCATTTACGGCCTGTCGCTCAAAGGCCTGCCAGGTATGCTGGAGCTGGGGTTTGATCCGCAGGATTGTTACCTGGCCTTTACCACGTACAACGACAATCTGGAGAACTCCATCAAAGTGGCCCAATGGATTTTAAACACGAAGGTGGAGCTGGACGCTGAGTTGGCGGGGCAGGGGAGATACTGAAAAAAGAGTTTTTTCTCTTGCATCGGCCATTTTGCTTTGGTATAATACCACTGTTATGGATAAACATACGCGCCTTATCCGGCGGAGCCGGTGCGGCAATGAAAACGGACGGTCCGCTGCCTTATGAGCAAGAACGTCTATGACGGAAGGAGGAGATCAGCATGATCGATATCCGCGAACTTGAAAAAGAGCAACTCAGAACCGACGTGGCTGCGTTTCGCATCGGCGATACCGTCCGCGTAAACTTCAAGGTTATTGAAGGTGTCCGCGAGCGTATCCAGGCTTTCGAAGGCGTCGTCATCGCCCGTAAGCACGGCTCGATTCGCGAGACGTTTACGGTTCGCCGTGTATCCTACGGCATTGGCGTGGAACGCGTATTCCCCATTCATTCCCCCAAGATTGATAGCATCGTGGTGACCCGGCGCGGCAAGGTCAGAAGGGCGAAGCTCTACTACCTGCGCAAGCTGTCCGGCAGGGCTGCCAAGGTTAAAGAAAGAATGCGCTAACCAAAAGCGAGGCCGCAGCCTCGCTTTTTCTTTGTCCAAATACCGCGGCGGGCCTGCGGATGGGCTGTCGGGGGGCGGTTGCTTCGCTGCGGCAATCGGGGCGTCGGAAACGGTGCCCCGGGCCGGTTGGGATGGGCAAGCGGCGCAAAGTGCCCGGTATCGGCAAACGCGTAGGGCGGTTGCGATATTGGGCGTACAGGAGGTAACATGATACCCACAACAGAAGAAGCACGGCAGGAACTGGAGCTGGCGGGACAGCTTAACCCGGGGCCGTGGACGGCGCATTCGGTTCACGTGGGCCGTGCGGCGCAGGAGATAGCCCAAAGGTGCCCGGGGCTGGACGGCGATAAGGCTTACGCGCTGGGGCTGCTGCACGACATTGGCCGGCGATATGGCGTAAGCGCGCGCAGGCATGGCATCGACGGCTATCGCTTCCTGATGGAAAAGGGATGGGGCCAGGCGGCAAGGGTATGCCTGACACATTCCTTTCCGGTTGCCGACTTTACAAAAGAGATGGGAAAAAACGATATGACCGGCCAGCAGAGCGAGTTTGTACAAAGGTATTTGCAGGGTATCGTCTATGACGATTACGATAAGCTGCTCATTTTATGCGATTCGCTGGCCACCGCACAGGGTTTTTGCCTGCTGGAAAAGCGGTTTGTCGACACGGCCAGGCGCTACGGCGTGTTTCCCTTTACGGTGGAACGGTGGAACGCGACGTTTGCCATCAAAGAATATTTTGAAAAGCAGATGCGCTGCTGCCTGTACGACATTCTCCCCAACGTAAAGGAAACCACGTTTTTGCACGAGCCTTTGTGGCAGCCGCCGGTACGGTAGGGTCGCCGCGCCGTACACGGCGCCTACTTGTAAAAATGGAACGCCTTGCCCGTGTCCGGAACGTAAAAATGCGCTTTTAGGAAGGCGAAAGCCGTCTGCAAAACAGACGGCTGTGCTCGTCAAAAAAGTCCTGCGGCCTTTTGTGAGAAGATTTTCGACTCCATGACGCGTCATGGGGCCCAGAGGGAACCCAGGGAACACAACGGCTTCTGGTTGTTTTCCGGCTTCTTGCGCACCCGCCGCTTAAGCGAGGGAAAATGCTTTGATACCCCACAAACCATAGCGGGTTATTTGACACGCTGCGCCGTCTATCAAACAGACGGCTTTTTTGTCGATCAATCCTAAGTGCCGGCATCGCAACCGCATAACGCTGTAGAAGCGGCGCGTGGCACAGACATCGTAACCTGCAAAGCGGGGTATCCAATCAGCACGCGGCTTGCAAAAAGGGCATCGGTCCTTTTTTCAAAAGGCGTGCAAGACAAAAAACCTTTTGCCTTTGTCCGCAGGAGCATTCCATAAGGCGGCGGTGCTGCTGCCGCCCGGAACGTACTTTATGCTTGTGTGCCCAGCAGCTCCTGCCTAAGCTTTTTGGGCAGCGACGCCAGGATAAGGGCATGGGATTCGTCGATCATCTGCCTGACGACATCGTCGGGCACATCGCCGGTTAAAACAACCGAGTTCCAGTGCACTTTGTTCATGTAATAGCCGGGGATAATCTGCCCGGGGTACTGTTCGCGCAGCATCAGGCCGTGCGCCGGTGCGCATTTGACGCTGAGCAGCGGCCTGTGGCCCTGCGGGCCGCACAGCGCGGCGAACATCTTATCTGCCAGCAGATAGCGCTGCCATTGCCACTCGGCCTTAAAATCGGTACGCGCGCCGCTCTTTTGCAGCAAATATTCGTGTAGCCAGCGATA
>JAQVWW010000275.1 GCA_028709505.1 Eubacteriales bacterium | reverse complement strand
ATAAACCGTCCCCAAAAGCCGTGCCACGGGCCGACGTCCACGCCCAGGCCGTAGTGATGCATCAGCAGCAAGTCATAATCAAAGCCGGATTTCCACCCGTCTAGGGCATCCAGCGCACAGAAGATCCGCCGACGCGCTTCGAGATCCCCCCGGCCTTCGTCCTCCCGCCCGATAAAGCGCAGGGCGGGCATTCTTTTGTAGGTGAAGCTGTCCACGCGGAAGTCCTTTTGCTGCGCTCGCACCATATCGGGCATAAACAGCGCCCACTGCACCTGGGCGTCGCACTCCTTTAAATAGTTGATGTACCCAAACCTGTCCACGCTGTCGGTGCCGGTGGGGCCGGTTTTACTGCCGGCTATCTTCTCGCGGACGCCGCGCTCCCGCATGGCGGAAAAGTCGTCAAACACTGCGGCGACGGTTTGGCGCAGCCCTCCGTCGCGGGATAGCCCTGAAAGTTCATCGTCAAAGCTGTCCAGCGCCCCGAACACCGGCGTGTTGACCACGCCCGAGGCTTCCAGCGCCTGCAGGCAGGCGCGCAGCCGGGCGTTTTGCTCCTTGAACCGTGCAAACACGCCGTGCATCAATATCTGTTCGTTCTCGGCGAGCTTGGCGTCGCTCCATTGGGAATCGTCCAGTATCCATTGGGTCAGCGCGTCGAAGGCGCCGGGATTCCGCCCCCGGGCCTGGCGCGCCCAGTTCACCAGCCGGCCGTATGTTCCGGCGCTGGCCGGCGGCTCGTCCCGCTGCCCGTCGATGCTACTCCAGTCGAGCAGGTGGAATGCGTCAATCAATGGGTGTGACATGCCAAAACCCCCCTGTATGGTTACGTGGATGGTCAGCGGACCAAACTGCTACAGGAACTTCCGGATAATGTCGTCGTCAAACTCGCCGGTCAGCGATTTTTCGCCCAGATGCGCGATGAGCCGCGAGATGGCTAGTATATTGGGCACCGGCGTACCGTAGGGCACCGCGTCGCCGGTGCTCAAGATAAAGCCGCGCTTGTTCGTCACCTTCTTCATCACGGTGGCCGCCGTGCGCAGGCACTGCTCCACCGTCATGCGTGAAAGCTCCGGCGGATCGATGCCGCCGATGAGTACCTTGTCGGGGCCCCATATCTCGCGGGCGTCCCACGGGTCCAGATCGCCGGTGTTGCCCGGGCAGATGGAGTCAAAGCCGTCCTGCCGGCCGGCGCCCACCTCGTGCACAAAACCGGTAAGCTTGCCGCACATGTGCGTGATGAACAGTTTGCCGCAGGCGTGCATGGCGTCGGCATACTCGTTGATGACCGGCATCGAATAGTTGTTGAGCATGGATTTGCTCATGACGGTGGTCGACGTGTCCTCGTAGTCGATGACGACATCGGTGGGGTATTTGGCCAGTTCGGCGTACTGGCGCAGGTTGCGCCGGTGCATGGCGTCAAACAGCGCGTCCATCTCGTCGGGATAGTCGGCCATCAGGTAGACGGTGTTCTCAACGCCGGACTTGTGCTGCAGCAGCTCCTGCACCGGGCTCATATTGCCGCTGGGCGTGGCGATACCGTCGTCGCCCAGCTGCTTTTCGCGCGCAACGAAGCCGGCCAAGTTGGCCGTATAATCGGTATGTTCGCAGATATACGTATATACCTTGATATCTTCCAGCGAGGCCACCATGTACTTGGAGATGTACCACGTGTTGCCCGAATTCTTCTGCTCGTAATAAAGAGAACCCACCGGGGTATCGTAATGGTGCCGCCGGATGCCGGGCTGCTCCTCCAGGCGGACGGTGACGTTGCGGAAGCTCTCCTTGGGGTTGCACACGTGGCGTTCGATGAAGTCGCACTGCATGTGCTTCATAATCTGCTGCAGGTTCATCGTAAAGCCCTGCAGATGCAGCGAGTTTACAAAATACGGGTCGGTCAGCGGCGCCCAGGGCAGGCGATCCACTTCACGGCAGCGCAGCGCCGCTGATACGCGCTCACGCACGGACATGGTTTGGGTGCTCATGGTAAATCCTCCGATGATTACAATATTCCTCACCATTAGCATAGAGGATATGCGCCGCGCAAGCAAGGAATTATTTGCGGCGTATCGGCGTGGTATTGCGCCGCCGGCGGCTGCTAGCCCTAGCGGGGGCGCCGGCCGAAAAATACCATATGGGGTATCGGCGGCGAATTTTGGCAATCTTTTTTTTTGGCAGAATTTGTGCTATGCTACTATATTGGAGGCGCGTAGATGCGCGCAGACCTAGCAAGCGGGAGGAATACTATGGCGAATGCTTATGGCGCCGGCGATATTAAGGTGCTGGAAGGACTGGACGCGATACGGATGCGTCCGGGCATGTATATTGGCAGCACCGGGGCCAGGGGCCTGCATCATATGCTCTGGGAGATTGTGGACAACGCCATCGACGAGGCCATGGGCGGCTTTGCCGATTTGGTGACGGTGAGCATCCATGCAGACAACAGCGTGACGGTGACCGACAACGGCCGCGGCATACCGGTGGATATCCACCCCAAGCTGAAGGTGCCCGGTGTGCAGGTGGTCTATACGCAGCTGCACGCCGGCGGCAAATTTGATCATAACAGCTACCAATTCTCCGGCGGCCTGCACGGCGTGGGCGCGTCGGTGGTCAACGCGCTGTCGTCGTGGCTTACGGTGGAAGTGCACCGCGACGGCACCATCTACCGCCAGCGCTACGAGAGCGTGCGCACCGGCAAAAAGATACAGGCCGGCAAGCCGGTCACGCCGCTGGAGGAGATGGGCAAGACGTTTGAGCACGGTACCCGGGTTACGTACCTGCCCGACGCCGACGTATTCGAGAGCATCGCGCTCAACAGCGACACCGTCGGCAGGCGTTTAAAGGAGCTGGCCTTTTTAAACCGCGGCATCACCATCCGCTTCACCGACGAGCGCCAGGAAGGCGCCGTGCGTGAATATTGCTTTGACGGCGGCATCGCCGATTTCGTCAAATACCTCAACGAGGATAAAACCCCGCTGTATGGCGAGCCTATCCTGCTGGAGGGCCGCGTGCAGGATATGGAGATCAGCATCGCCATCCAGTACACCGATGCGTACACCGAGGCGCTGTTTTCGTACGTCAACAACATTCCCACCACCGAAGGCGGCACCCATGAGACGGGCTT
>JAQVWW010000274.1 GCA_028709505.1 Eubacteriales bacterium | reverse complement strand
GCCGTGTCCAGCTTGCGCGCAAAGGCCTGCATGCTGCCGTGGGCACGGTTGGCGCTATGCACAAAAAAGCGGTTGACGGTGGGCAGCGTCAGGCCCGCCGCCTGCAGCGCGCGCAGGTGCAGCCGCACCCTGCCGTTACCGATGTCGTCGGCCAGCGCACAGCCGGCGTCCTGATGGACGCCGGCATATTCTTCTTCCAAATACCGCAGGCTGCTTTGAGGGTCGGCTATCATGTGCCCGCCGCCAAACTCGTTCTGGTAGACGAGCTTGACCAAATCCTCGCACTGCATGGCGGGGTATTGGGTCGCATGCCGGCGCAGCACATCACGAATTTCAATCATTGGCAATCAGCTTGGCTTTTTTCAGCGCCAAAATCACCAGCGGCACCAGTACGATATGTAGGATGATGCCCGGCACGGCTTTTCTGAAGGCGCCGGCCATAAACATGGCCCAGGTGAACGGTGTGCCGGCGATGCCCAGCACCACCATCTGTGCCGCGCCCCACACGATGCGGCCGATGAGCATGGAAACGATGAGCGTTACATAGATGTTCAGCACATTCTTGGGCAGCATCTTATAGAGCAGCCCGGTGGCGGCGCCGTAGGCAGCCAGCTCAAAGGCCATGGCAATGCCGGTCGGGAAGATGGGCGGCATGCCGAACAGCACAAAGCGCAGCAACGGCGCGATAAAGCCCACCGCCAGCCCGTAAGGCCAGCCGCAGGCAAAGCCGCAGATGAGCACCGGAATGTGCATCGGCGACAGCGCGCTGCCGACTTGGGGGATCTGGCCGGTCAAGAAAGGCAGCACCAGGCACAGCGCCAGGCACAGGCCCGCCAGGACAAGTTTTTTGATTTCTTTGGTTTTCATTTTCTCATTCCTTTCCCAAAAAAAGCCATGACGGAACTTGCCCCTATGCGGCGGCAAATTGCCTTCATGGCCAAAATACATCAGTTTTGTTTTAGGATAATGACAGGTCGAGCGGGTTGACTGCTGCCAACCGGTTACGGCGCAATAGTAGCATAGCGCCGGAATAATGTCAATCGGATAAAGCGCTTTGTCCGGCCGCCTTGGCAAATTCCCGATAACGCACAGCCCGGTGGCTTTGGTTGCCGCGCGGAGCATGTACGCGTTGCGCCCGGCGGCAGGCTTTTTTTGGCCTTTATCGGATAGGCCTTGCTGCCGGCGGGGCTTTCAAAGGCCGGCTGCGCGATGGGCGGCTGTCCGTGCCGCTCGAATTGCATACCGGCCAAATCCATTCAATATTTTAAAAAGCTAAGCGTTTTGTTTTATTGAATACTTCATTTTTTACCGTAACAGTCAGCTTATCCTATCGGCAAAAGCCGCCGGCCAGCGCTTTCTTTAAACGTCGTATTCGTATTCGAACCCGGCGCATGGGGCGCAAAAATCAAACAGCACGTCGCCATCGCGGGTGAACGCGTAGTGTACGCGGCAGGCCGGGCTTTCGCGTATCTGCCGCGTCATGGCGCCGCGCACCGGCGCGTGCAGGTCAAACCCACCCTGCTCCAGCCGCTGTGCGCACAGCGTATACGGCCCCTGGCGCACGGCGACGCCGCCCCGGCCGATGTGCGTGGCCCGAGCGCCCAGATAAGTGGCAAGCCGGTATTGCCTGCCGCGCCATAGCACCACGCCGATAACACCGGTAAAGCTGCCGCCCAGCAGCGGAATATCGGCCACCGACAGCATCAGCGAACAGGGCGCCCGGTCTCGCCAGCTGTACTGCGTCCATACATATCGCTTGGGGAAGGAGTGGCCCCTGTCCCCTTCGGCATAGCCCAGCGCATCGTCAAAATGGTAGCGCCGCCCGGCAATGGTCAGGCTGCCGTTTACACTGTGCGCCATGCTAAATACGCTGTGCCGGCACTCCATAAACGGTACGGCGCAAAAAGGCCCCATGATGTCGTAGCCCAGCGGCGTAAAGCGCCCAAAATGCAGCCGCCCGACGGCATTTATCTGCGCGGCGCGCACATTCAGGCGTACGCCCTGCGCCGAAAATACGCTGCCTGCCACATGCAGCCGGCCCCGCTGTGCCCATATCTCCTCTTTGGCATAGGGCACGCAATAAGCGCTGTCGCCGACGACGATCTGCAGCGACGCCGACGCCTGCCCGGCTGTATCGATGTGCAGCGCCGGAATGAGGGCGACGGTGCCGCACGCCCCCTGCTGCTTGAAATACCAGCCCTCAAAATAGCTACGCAAGGGCGACGTCCCGCTGGGCCGGACCGTCCAGCAGCTGCCCGGTATACGAAAAACGCGATCCGTGACACGGGCAATCCCAACTCTTTTCATCGGGGTTCCATTCCAGCTGGCAGCCCAGATGCGGGCAGCGCGTATCCACCAAAAACACGTCGCCGGCATCGTCGCGGTAGACGCCCACCTTTTCGCCGCCCACGCCGACCACGCCGCCCTGACCAGGGCCAATGGCTTCCAGCGTCTGCTGCGGGATGTGCAAACTTTCGCGGGCCAACCCTTTGACGGCCTGCGCGCCGTCTTTTGCCAGCGCCGGCAGCGAAGACAGCGCCAGCCGCCGGGCGGCAAACACCGGCGAAAATTGGTTTTCCCGCCGGTCGATGGCGTCGGCCAGCAGCATCGCCGCCACCATCGATGAAGTCATGCCCCATTTCCCAAAGCCGGTGGCCACGTACCAATCGGGCTGGGCGCTCGAATATCCGCCGATATAGGGGCGGTTGTCCGGCGTCATGCAGTCCTGGGCCGACCAGTGCGCCGCCTCGCTGGCAGCGGGATACAGCTGTTTTGCGGCACGGCGCAGCTGTTCGTAGCGCCCGCCGCCGGTATTCTCACCGGTGCGGTGCCCCGCGCCGCCAAAGAGCAGCACCTCGCCGTAATCGCGCAGCGTATAATCGTCTTCGTCGGCGCCGATGTACATGCCGTGCACCGGCCGGGCGCCCTCCAGCGCCAGCAGATAGGAGCGCTGTTGATGCATGCGCATAAAATAATAACCCGATACGTTGACAAAGGGATAATGGCTGGCAAACACGATATGCCGGGCCGTTACCGTGTGTCCTTGCGCGTGCAGCGCGTGCTCTTCCACGCCGGTTACGCGGGTCTGCTCGTAGATGGTCAACCGCCGCGCCACCGCCGATAG
>JAQVWW010000273.1 GCA_028709505.1 Eubacteriales bacterium | reverse complement strand
ACTCCCCGCCATTGTATCAATAACGAGGTTTAGATTTGGCGGAAGGGGTGGGATTCGAACCCACGTGGGCTTGCGCCCAAACTGATTTCGAGTCAGCCCCGTTATGACCACTTCGATACCCTTCCATATGCAATTTTCGTAATTTTCGGCCGATTTCGAATCATAATAATATGATTTCGAGTCAGCCCCGTTATGACCGCTTCGATACCTCTCCAGGCCGCTGATTGCCACCCGGGAAATCAGCACAGTTATTTTAACATAAGCGCCCCTACGTTGCAACAGGTATCCCATGGGTAAGTTTATTTTTACTTTCGGGCACAGATTCGATATAATACAATATATTTATTATCGTATCTGTGAGGAAAAGCATGTCATTTCGTATCTGTCCGCTGTTCTCGGGCAGCAAAGGCAACGCCACGCTGGTGCAATGCGGCTCCACCGCCGTGCTGGTAGACGCCGGCGTATCGGCCAAACGCCTGGAGGGCGCGCTGGAGCTGGTGGGTGTACAGCCCCGCGCGCTGGGCGGCATTCTGGTCACCCACGAGCACAGCGACCATATCAGCGGTATCAACATCTTTGCGTCGCGGCACGGCATTAAAGTCTACGCCAATTTATTCACCTGGCGGGCCATGTCACCGCAGCTGACCCGCCTAAGCGCCGCGCAGCGTATCCTGGTGGAGCCGGACAGCGATTTTTTTATCGGCGGTATCAATGTGGAAACCTATGCCACGCCCCACGATTCGGCTTGCTCCCAGGGCTACGGTTTTTATGCCGGCGGCAAGCGCGCCGCCGTGGTTACCGACTTAGGCTATATGCCAAAGGCGCTGCTGGAGCGGCTGCGCGGCTGCCAGGCGCTGGTGCTGGAATGCAACCACGACGAACAGATGCTGCGCAACGGTTCCTATCCGGCGTATCTGAAAACCCGCATATTAAGCCGCCGGGGGCATCTATCCAACGACGCCTGCGGCAACTCGCTGCGGGTGCTGGCCCACAGCGGCGCCCAGCAGATTGTGCTGGCCCACCTAAGCGAGGAAAACAACACGCCTAAGCTGGCGCGGGAGACGGTCTGCGCGCTGCTGGCCCGCGACGACATCCTGCCCGGGCGGGATTTGGTGCTGCTGACCGGGCGTCAGGATGCGCCTGCCGGTGTGTTGGAGCTGTAAACCCGAGCGGGCGGCCGGCGTTTTGGCGCTGGCGGTCTGCTTTGGTGCTGCGCAAGCCTAAGCGAAACTGCGGCGCGCGCCGGGGCCTGAAGTGTTTTCTGTACGGGGACACAGACGGCCCTGGCTCATCTGCGGCAAAACACCTTTTAGAAGATGTTTGATTGCTGCGCGCTGCCCCGCGGACTTTTTATAACCGGCTGCCCTCACAATCCACTTTTACCCGGCCCGAAGCCAACATGACAACGCCCGCTGCGCTGACCCGCCTGCCTTTCGCCGGCGGGCTTTTCATTTGGCCGGGAAGAAGGTATGATGGGGGCGTAACATTTTGGAATGCCGGCAGGCTGCTGGGATGAGGAGGGGCTTATGAAAAAAACGGTGAAAATCGATCATTTCAAGCACTATTTTTACCCGTGTAACGTGCAGACACGCACAGCGTGTACGTATTTTATTGGCAGGCGCGTCAATCTGGAGCAGAATCGGTACGACAGCGCCCTGTACATGCTGCGTGGCGGCGACGCCGTGCGGCTGACCGCCGGCGACGACGTATCGTCCTACGCGTTGGTGGGCGACGATATCTTCTTTCCGGCGCTGCGCCACAAGCAGGACAAGGCCGCCGCCGAAGCCGGCCGGCCGCTGACGGTATTTTATCGGCTGCCCCCCCGGGGCGAGGCTGCCGAGGCCTTCCGTCTGGATATGCAGGTGCAGGATTTCTTTTTTTTGGACGACAGTCGCTTTGTGTTCACCGCCTGGTATGACCCGGCCGTCGATCAGGCGCTGCGCGATGCCCAGGGCCAGTGGGACCAGGCGCTGGATGAGCGTAAGCGCGACGCCGACTATACGGTGCTGGACGAGCTGCCTTTCTGGATGAACGGCGAAGGCGTCACCAACAAAAAACGCACGCGGCTGTATTTTTATAACGCCGGCAACATCGTTCCATTGACCGACGAACAGACGGCGGTGGAGGACGTGGTACTGGCGCCGGATAACGGCAGCGTTATATTTTCGGCCTACACTTTTGACCATGTGATGCGTTACCAGAATCGGCTGATGCGGGTGGACTTGGCCACGCGGCAGCTGCGCGATATTTCGCCGGTACCCGACGCCACCTACGGGCTGCGGGCGTACGCCGATGACGACACGCTGGTGCTGTTTATCAACGAGGGCCGACAATACGGCATGAACGAAAACCCGCGCATTTGCCGGTACCATCTGCCCAGCAATGCGCTGACCACGCTGTACGACGGCGGTGAATTCTGCGCCGGCAACGCCGTGGGCAGCGATATCCGCCAGGGTGGGCCGGCATTGCCCCAGATGTGGGTGCGGGATGGGCACTACTATTTTGTTTCGACGCTGGGCCACCATTCCCACCTGGTCAAGGGCAGCCTGGCCGGCGGCAGCCCGGCGCCGCTGGGCGCCGCCCGCGGCGTCGTGTGCGAGGCCTATGCTGTGCCCGATGGGTTTTTGACGGTATCGCTGCACGGCAACGCCGGGTGCGAAATCTACCGTGTTACGCTCGACGGCGCACAGAAGCGGCTAAGCAACTTTAACCGCTGGATTTTATCGACATACGACGCGGTTATTCCCCGGGAAATTTCCTTTTTAAACGAAAACGGCCAGCCGATCTACGGCTGGGTGCTGCCGCCGGCCAAGCTGGAACCGGCGCGAAAATATCCCGCTATCCTGAACATCCACGGCGGGCCCAAGACGGCCTACGGGCCCAACTTCTTCCATGAGATGCAGTACTGGGCGGCCCAGGGCTACGCGGTGCTGTTTTGCAACCCCACCGGCAGCGAGGGCCGGGGCGACGCCTTTGCCGATATCCGCGGCGCTTACGGCAGTGTGGATTACCGCGATATCATGGCCTTTGTGGATAAGGCGTTGCAGACATTTCCCTTTATCGACGCGCAGCGGCTGGGCGTCACCGGCGGCTCCTACGGCGGGTTTATGACCAACTGGATAGTGGGCCA
>JAQVWW010000272.1 GCA_028709505.1 Eubacteriales bacterium | reverse complement strand
CGCCGTCCTTCATAGCGGCCAGCGCCCGGGCGTTTATCATGTGGTTGGTCTCGCGAGTCAGCGGGCAGTGCAGCGAAACAATGTCCGACCGGGCAAACAGTTCGTCCAGCTCCACGTACTCGATGCCGCTGTCGGCCGCCGGGAAAGGATCGTAGGCGACGACGCGCATGCCAAAGCCGCGGCAGATATCCAGGAACACGCGGCCGATTTTACCGGTGCCCACAATGCCGGCGGTTTTGCCGTGCAGATCGAAGCCGACCAGGCCGTTGACGCTGAAGTTAAAGTCGCGGGTACGGATGTAGGCGCGGTGAATCTTGCGGTTGAGCGTCAGCAGCAGCGCCATGGCGTGTTCGGCCACGGCATAGGGCGAGTAGGCCGGCACGCGCACCACGTGTACCTTGCCGTGGGCGGCCTTAAAGTCCACGTTGTTATACCCGGCGCAGCGCAGGCCCAGTATGCCGATGCCGTTTTCGTACAGGCTGTGTATCACCGCCGCGTTGACGTCGTCATTGACGAAGGCCACGACGCCGTCGTACCCCCGCGACAGCACAGCCGTATCGCCGTTGAGTTTGTTCTCCAAATATTTGATGGAGAAGCCATAGTCGTCCTTAAGCTGGTCAAACCACAGCCGATCGTGGGGTTTGGCGTCGTAAAGCAGCAATTTTTTCACAGGCCCTGGCTCCCTTCCCCGGCGTCTGACGCCAGATGCAGCCCCACCGGGCAGTGGTCGCTGCCCTCTACGTCGGCATAGATGCAGCTGTCGCGCACGGCGTCCTGGATACAGTCGCTGACGAGGAAATAGTCGATACGCCAGCCGGCGTTGTTGGCGCGGGCGTTGAAGCGATAGCTCCACCACGTGTAAGCGCCGGTTACGCCGGGATATTGCCGGCGGAACGTATCCACGAATCCGGCGTTCAAAAGCTCGGTCATCTTGCCGCGCTCCTCGTCGGAAAACCCGGCGCTGCCGGCGTTGCTCTTGGGATTTTTCAGGTCAATCTCCTGATGCGCCACGTTCAGATCGCCGCAAATGATAACCGGCTTATGCCGCCTCAGCTCTTTGACATAGGCGCGCAGGTCGTCCTCCCACTGCATGCGGTAATCGATGCGGGCCAGCTTTTCCTGGGCATTGGGCACGTAGAGGTTGAGCAGATAAAAGGTTTCAAACTCCAGCGTGATGGCCCGGCCCTCGCCGTCATGTTCGGGCTTTCCGATGCCGTAGGCGACGCTCAGAGGCGGCACGCGCGTGAATACCGCCGTACCCGAATAGCCTTTGCGCAGCGCGCTGTTCCAATACTGCTCATAGCCCTGCAGCACCACCTCGGCCTGGCCGGGCTGCATTTTCGTCTCCTGTATGCAGAATACGTCGGCGTCCGCCTGTTCAAAAAAATCCAAAAACCCCTTTTTTAAGCAGGCGCGCAAACCGTTTACGTTCCAAGAAATCAGCTTCATATTCTCTCCTTTCCGCGCAGGCGGCTGTCTGTGTCTATTTTACCCGCATAGCGCCGTCTATGGCAAGAAAAAAACCCGGGCGGCTGCCCGGGAAGCAAAATTGGCGTTGTGCCGGCGGCTTGATGCGGCGGCCGTTTACGGATGTTTTTGCCCGCCGCGTGCGCAACCGACCCGATGCCGCGGCAAAAAGCCGGCATGCGGTTGGCCGTAGCCGTGCTTATAAGATGCTGTTGATAAACTCCCGCACCCGCTTATCCCGCGGCGCGGCAAAAAACTGCGCCGGCGGGCCCTGCTCGAGGATTCTCCCGTCTCCCATGAAGAGCACGCGGTCGGCGGCTTCGCGGGCAAAGCCCATTTCGTGGGTCACGACGATCATCGTCATGCGCCGCCGGGCCAGATCTTTCATCACCGAGAGCACTTCGCCGGTCAGCTGCGGGTCCAGCGACGACGTTGGTTCGTCAAACAGCAGCATATCCGGGTTTGTCATCAGCGCCCGGGCGATGGCCACCCGCTGCTTCTGCCCGCCCGAGAGCGAGTTGGGGTAGACGTCCTGCTTATCCAGCAGGTCCACCATTTTCAGAAGCTCGCGGGCACGCTCCAGCGCCTGGGCTTTCCCGTCTTTCTTGACGTACAGCGGCGCGTACATCAGGTTATCCAGCACCGTGATGTGCGGAAACAGGTTGAAGCTCTGGAATACCATGCCCATCTTGGCGCAAATGCGG
Source organism: Eubacteriales bacterium (assembly GCA_028709505.1). Taxonomy (GTDB): domain Bacteria; phylum Bacillota; class Clostridia; order Christensenellales; family UMGS416; genus STF2-111. The sequence goes on along the minus strand of JAQVWW010000272.1, from coordinate 977 downwards.
CGCTTTTCCTTTTCGGCCGGGTAGGCGCCTTGATGCAGCAGATATTCACCCTCGATGACGATATCGCCGCCGTCGGCCTGTTCCAGGTCAATCAGGCAGCGCAGCATCGTGCTCTTGCCCGATCCGGACGAGCCGATGACGGCCAGCGTCTCCCCCTGCTCCATGGCAAAGCTGACGTCTTTGAGCACCTCTTCGCTGCCAAAGGACTTCTTTAAATTTTCCACGCGCAGCATCTGCATACTCTTTCCCCCTTTAGAAGCTGAACTTCTTTTCCAGCGCGCGGAACAGCACCGTCAGCCCATAGGTCATAATCAGGTAGAACGCGGCGGCCACCGCGTAGGCGGCTACGTTCACATCGCGGTTGACGGCGCCCTTGGCGAAGTACAGGATTTCGGTCACGCCGATGGCCGTGACCAGCGCCGTATCCTTCACCAGCGTGATGCACTCGTTGGTCACCGACGGCAGCGTCACGCGCAGCATCTGCGGGATGACGATGCGCAGCGTCGTCTGCCAGCGTGAAAAGCCCAGCACCTTGGCGGCTTCGTGCTGGCCCTTGTCCACTGCCAGCAGGCCTCCGCGAAAAATTTCGCAGAAATAGGCGGCATAGTTGAGCACAAAGGTCAGACACGCCGCTTCAAAGCGTCCCATCGTCAAATATGGGCCGATAACCGGCAGAAACGTCAAGCCAAAATAAAAGAAAAACAGTTGCAACAGCAGCGGCGTACCCCGCATCAGCCACACATACCCGCCGGTGACGCTGCGCACCGCCCGGCTTTTGCTGACGCGCAAAAAAGCCATCATAAGCCCCAGCGGCAGCGAAAACACGACGGTGATACAAAACAACCCCACCGTATAGCGCAGGCCCTGGGATAGGCCGGCGCACAGTTGCAGCAAATAGCTCATCGCCGATACAGTCCTTCCAACATGAAATGGGGTTTCCGAAGGCGTCCCTCGGAAACCCGTTGTTATCTGTCGGT